>DATJKV010000119.1:0-3404 GCA_035491155.1 Magnetospirillum sp.
GCGTGTAGGTGTACTCGATCGGCTTGGTGATCGCCTCGCGATAGGCAACCTGCGGGCGGCCCATGTTGCCTTCCACGCCGAACTCGGTGCGCATGCGGTCCAGGGTCACTTCCAGATGCAGTTCGCCCATGCCGCGCAGAATGGTCTGGCCGGTTTCACGGTCGGTTTCCAGACGCAGCGAGGGGTCGGCGCGGACCATCTTGCCCAGAGCGGCGCCGAACTTCTCCTGGTCGGCCTTGGCCTTCGGCTCCACCGAGACCGAGATCACCGGCTCGGGGAACTTCATGCGCTCGAGCACGACCTGGGCGTTGGAGTCGCACAGGGTGTCACCGGTCTCGGTCTCGGCCAGCGAGACCAGGGCGATGATATCGCCGGCGCGGGCTTCCTCGATCGGGTTCGGCTGCTGGGCGAACATCTCGACCATGCGGCCGATCTTTTCGCGCTTGCCGCGGGTCGAGTTCATCACCGAGGCGCCCTTGGTCAGCACGCCCGAGTAGATGCGCACGAAGGTCAGGGCGCCGTAGGCGTCGTTGATGACCTTGAACGCCAGGGCCGAGAAGGGCTCGTCGTCGGACGACTTGCGCTCGCCCACCGGGTTGCCTTCGGCGTCCACGGTCTTGATGGCGTCCACTTCGGTCGGGGACGGCAGGTACCACACCACGGCGTCGAGGACCTGCTGCACGCCCTTGTTCTTGTAGGACGAGCCGGCCAGGACGGGGGTGAAGGCGCCGGTCAGGGTGCCGCGACGGATGCACTCGCGCAGGACCTCGACCGAGGGAGCCTCGCCGGTTTCCAGATAGGCTTCCATGGCCACATCGTCCTGCTCCAGGCAGGTGTCGATCAGCTCGGCGCGGTAATCGGCGATGGCGTTCAGGATCTCCTTGTCCTCGGACACGGAAATCTTGCAGCGCTCGATGATGGCGGCGCCGTCAGCCTCGACGATGTCCCACTGGGCGTCCTTGTCGTCGGACTCCCAGATGTAGCCCTTCATCTCGACCAGGTCGACCATGCCGCGGAAGTTGTCCTCGGAACCGATCGGCAGGAAGACCGGCAGCGGACGGGCGCCCAGGCGGGTCTTGATCATGTCCACGCAGCGGCGGAAGTTGGCGCCGGCGCGGTCCATCTTGTTCACGTAGCAGATACGCGGAACGTTGTAATTGTCGGCCAGACGCCAGTTGGTCTCGGACTGGGGTTCCACACCGGCGACGCCGTCGAACACCACCACGGCGCCGTCGAGGACGCGCAGCGAACGGTTCACCTCGATGGTGAAGTCCACGTGGCCGGGGGTGTCGATCACGTTGATCTTCTTGCCCTTCCAGAACGTGGAGACAGCGGCGGACTGAATGGTGATGCCGCGCTTCTGCTCCTGCTCCATGTAGTCGGTCGTGGTCGACGACTTCAGGTCCTTGGTGTCGTGGACGTCGACGATGGTGTGCTTGCGGCCCGTGTAATACAGGATGCGCTCGGTCGTCGTCGTCTTACCGGCGTCAACGTGCGCGATGATGCCGATGTTGCGGATGTCGGAAAGGGGAGTCTGGCGAGCCATGTGGTTAACGTCCGTTATGTGAAAGGGACATAGCCCAAGGCAGGGACAAATCACCTCCCCACCCAGGCCGAGTTCCGAACTGGTTTGCCGGGGTTTTATATGAGATCGCCGCCAAATGCCACTGCTTAACCGCATGTCATTCGATTCGGTTGCATATGAAGGGCGGAAAGCTTGATCCGGAGCGGCTTCCAGGGCCATCATCGCTGCCCGGTTCCCCCAATTCCCAAGGACCATCCATGGCCGAGACCCTGCTTCCGCCCATCCCCTACACCGACGATTATCTGCGCGGCATCCTGCGCGGCGTGCGGACCATAGCGGTGGTAGGCGCCAGCGCGAACTGGAACCGGCCCAGCTATTTCGTCACCAAATACCTGCGGGAGAAGGGCTACCGGGTGATCCCGGTCAATCCCGGCCTGGACGGGCAAGAGCTGCTGGGGGAAAGGGTCTACAAGGACCTGGCCTCGATCCCCGAGCCGGTGGACATGGTGGATATCTTCCGCAATTCCGAGGCTGCCGGCCTTATCACCGAACAGGCTATCGAGATCGGCGCCAAGGTGGTGTGGATGCAGCTCGGCGTGCGCAATGACGAGGCCGCCGCCCGTGCCGAATCGGCGGGTCTCAAGGTGGTGATGAACCGCTGCCCCAAGATCGAGTTCGGCCGTCTAGGCGGCGAGCTGGGCTGGTTCGGCGTCAATTCGGGCATCATCTCCAACCGCCCCATGGAGGCGCCGCGCCCCAAGAAGGAGCGCGAGCCCTCGGCCGGCGGGCCGCAGCCCAAATACGGCTTCGCCACCAAGGCGGTGCATTCGGGCGCGGCACCGGACGCCACCACGGGCGCCCGCATCACGCCCATCTACCAGACGGCCTCCTACGTCTTCGAGGATGTGGACCATGCCGCCAGCCTGTTTAACCTGCACACCTTCGGCTACATCTACTCGCGCCTGACCAACCCCACCGTCTCGGTACTGGAGGAGCGCGTCGCCACCCTTGAGGGCGGCCGTGCCGCCGTGGGCGCCGCCTCGGGCCACGCCGCCCAGTTCATTACCTTCTTCACCCTGCTGGAGCCGGGCGACGAGTTCGTCGCCTCGCGCAACCTCTATGGCGGCTCGCTGACCCAGTTCGGCCTGTCGTTCAAGAAGCTGGGGTGGCACTGCACCTTCGTCGATCCCACCGACCCCGACAACTTCCGCCGCGCCATCACCGAGAAGACCAAGGCCATTTTCATCGAAAGCCTGGCCAATCCCGGCGGCATCATCGTCGACATCGAGGCGGTGGCCAAGGTGGCGCACGAGGCGGGCATTCCGCTGATCGTCGACAACACCCTCGCGACGCCGTTCCTCTGCCGGCCCATGGAATGGGGCGCCGACATCGTGGTGCATTCCACCACCAAGTTCCTGGCCGGCCACGGCAACAGCCTGGGCGGCGTGGTGGTGGAATCGGGCAAGTTCAATTGGGGCGCCAACGACAAGTTCCCCAGCCTGTCCAAGCCCGAGCCGGCCTATCACGGCCTGACCTTCGCCGAGACCTTCGGCGACTTCGCCTTCACCACCAAGGCCCGCGCCGTCGCCCTGCGGGATTTCGGTCCGGCCATGGCGCCCATGAACGCCTTCCTGACCATCACCGGCATCGAGACTTTGCATGTGCGCATGGAGCGCCACTGCGCCAATGCCAAGAAGGTGGCCGAGTTTCTCGCCAAGCACCCGGCGGTGTCGTGGGTGTCCTATGCCGGCCTTGAGGGATCGAAGTTCAAGGCGCTGCAGGAGAAATACCTGCCGCAGGGTGCGGGTGCCGTGTTCACCTTCGGCGTCAAGGGCGGCTTCGAGGCCGGCTGCAAGATCGTCGAGAAGGTCAAGCTGTT
>DATJKV010000120.1:0-15009 GCA_035491155.1 Magnetospirillum sp.
GACCGTGCTGTTGACGCCCGCCGCATTCAGGGCGTTCTGCAGGTTGGCTCCCGTGGTGGTGGCGCTGCTGACGACGGTCAGCGTGTTGCCGTTGCTGGCGGTGGCCGTCTCCGCCGCACCAAAGGTGCCGGCCTGGGCGACGATGTCGACGTCGCGCACGATGGGGTCGGCCATGCGGCGTTCCATGGGGGTCAGGCGGGAGGTCGAGAAGCTTTCCGCCTGCAACGGGATGCGCAGCCGCGCCGACAGGAAACCCTGCGAGCCGCGCGGGCTGTCGTGCTGCCATTCGGCGCCCAGGGCAAGGCGCGAACCGTCCCACAGTCCGGGCACCTCGTCGAACACCATTTCCGCCCGTGCCCGCGGCCCGGCCACGGTGGGCACGCCGTCGTCGGCAAAGCGATAGCCACCGGCATAGACGCGCAGATTCTGGCCCGCATCGGCGGCGAACACCGGCACCCGCCAGCCGATCTCGGCGTCGAAACCACCCAGCGAACGCTCCTCACCGCCCCGGAAGATCACAGTGCTGCCGGAGATCTCGGCGGTGTTGAGGCTGTCCTCATCGTGCGACCGCCGCCCCACCGGGATGTAGCCGTTGGCCCGAACGTCCCAATCCGGCGACAGCGCCTCGGCGCCGAAGGTCACTTGGTTGAAGTAGTTGTGGTACTCGCTGCGGCGGCGGTCAAAGAAACCGTAGCCGCCCAGGTTCCACCCCGAATCCAACATGTGCCTGAGACCCAGGCCGAAATTGCCCTCGCGGCTCTGCTCGTCATCCATGCGGGTGCGGATGTCGGCGAACAGCACGCTGTCAGCGTTCTGCGCCAGCGGCAGGAAGACGTCCGCCTCGCCTAGGTTGCGCTTGGTGCCCGCCTTGCCCTCAAGGTCGACATGGGCGCCCCATTTGTCCTCGCCGGCCGCCGCCCCACCGGCGGCCAACACCCCGAATGCGGCCAACGCCGCCAGCCGATAGCCCTTCATTTACGCAAACGTCCCCCAAGAACACCCCAAAGCAAGGATATCCAATTACGCGCATAATGACCACTCCCACAGACAGGAGCGGGTAAAGGGGGGTCAATGTTGTGGCTGAAATAGAAAAGCCGCCCTCAAAGGGGCGGCTTTTCTAAATGAGTGGCGGAGGGGGCGGGATTCGAACCCGCGATAGGCTTTTGACCTATACACACTTTCCAGGCGTGCGCCTTCGACCGCTCGGCCACCCCTCCGCATCGGCGTCCCCTTCCGGGTCCGACGAAGCGCGGAAAATACACAAAGAGGGGCTGGCCCGCAACCCCGTACTTGAGGTCGATTCGGCCGCCACAGCCATCCTGAGTCGGAAAAGCGTTGAAAATGAATCGCCTAAGGTGCAAACCTTACACTCTGTAGGGAATAAGACGGATTCTTGACCGAGGAGGGGGAATGCTGTTCGGTCGTGTAATGGGGTGGCTGCTGATCGGCCTGGCGGTGATCATGGCCTCGGCCGATGCGGTGATGGCCTTGGGGCCAGCGGAATATGCCGGCATTATTACCGCCGATGTGGTCACCTTGCTGACCGGCGGCGAACCCGAAGTGAGCGAGGGCGTCTCCCTGCTGGCTTCCATCGAGGCAATGCTGCTCGACACCCCTGCTTGGCTGGTCATGGGCCCGATGGGCACCGCCCTGCTGGTGGCCTGCCGCAAGCGCGCCCGGCGCTACCGCTTCCGCCGGGACTGACCCGTCCCCGAAACGACGAAGGCCGCCCGAGGGCGGCCTTTTTTGTTTGTCGAGAGGGAAACGCCTAGTCGTCGCCCATCTTGAGCGCGGCCAGGAAGGCGGATTGGGGGATTTCCACCTTGCCGAACTGGCGCATGCGCTTCTTGCCTTCCTTCTGCTTCTCCAGCAGCTTGCGCTTGCGGCTGACGTCGCCGCCATAGCACTTGGCCAGCACGTCCTTGCGCAGCGCGCTGATGCTTTCACGCGCCACGATGCGGCCGCCGATGGCGGCCTGGATGGCGATCTGGAACATCTGGCGCGGGATCAGGTCCTTGAGGCGCGTGCAGATGGAGCGGCCACGGCTTTCCGAATTGGCGCGATGCGAGATGAAGGCCAGCGCGTCCACCGGTTCCTGGTTGACCAGGATGGAGACCTTGACCAGGTCGCTCTCGGCGTAGCTGTCGATCTCGTAGTCGAAGCTGGCATAGCCGCGGCTGATGGACTTGAGGCGGTCGTAGAAGTCGAACACCACCTCGTTCAGCGGCAGCTTGTACACCGCCATGGCGCGGTTGCCGGCATAGGTCAGGTCCACCTGCTGGCCGCGCCGCTCGGTGCACAGCTGCAGGATCGGGCCCAGGTATTCGTCGGGCACCATGATGGTGGCCTTGATCCACGGCTCGTCGATGTGGTCGATGCGCGCCTGGTCCGGCATATCGGCCGGGTTGTGCAGCACCATCTCCTCGCCGCTGGTCATGTGGATCTTGTAGACCACGCTGGGTGCGGTGGTGATCAGGTCAAGGTTGAATTCGCGCTCCAGGCGCTCCTGGATGATTTCCAGGTGCAGCAGGCCGAGGAAGCCGCAGCGGAAGCCGAAGCCCAGCGCCAGCGAGGTTTCCGGCTCGTACTGGAAGCTGGCGTCGTTCAGGCGCAGCTTGGCCAGGCTGTCGCGCAAATCCTCGTAATCGGCGGCGTCGATGGGGAACAGGCCGCACCACACCACCGGTACCGACGGCTTGAAGCCGGCCAGCGCCCGGGGCGCCGGCTTCTTGTCATCGGTGATGGTGTCGCCGACGTTGGTGTCGGCCACCGCCTTGATGCCGGCGGTGATGAAACCCATCTCGCCGGGATACAGCGCATCGCACTTGATCATCTTGGGGGTGAAATAGCCCACCGAATCCACTTCGTAGGCGGCGCCCGAGGCCATCATGCGGATCTTCTGGCCGCGCTTGAGCACGCCGTTCTTCACCCGCACCAGGATGATGACGCCCAGATAGGCGTCGTACCAGGAATCCACCAGCAGCGCCTGCAGCTCGGCCTTGTCCTCGCCCTCGGGCGAGGGCAGGCGGGTGACCAGCGCTTCAAGCACGTCGTCGATGCCGATGCCCGACTTGGCCGAGATCATCACCGCGTCCGAAGCGTCGAGGCCGATGACGTCCTCGATCTGCTCCTTGACGCGCTCGGGCTCGGCGGCGGGCAGGTCGATCTTGTTCAAGACCGGCACGATCTCGTGGCCGGCATCCAGCGCCTGGTAGACGTTGGCCAGCGTCTGCGCCTCGACACCCTGGGACGCGTCCACCACCAGGATCGAGCCCTCGCAGGCGGCCAGCGAGCGGCTGACCTCGTAGGCGAAGTCCACGTGGCCGGGCGTGTCCATCAGGTTCAGCTGATAGGTCTTGCCGTCCTTGGCCTTGTACAGCAGGCGGACGGTCTGCGCCTTGATGGTGATGCCGCGCTCGCGCTCGATGTCCATCGAGTCGAGCATCTGCTCCTTCATCTCGCGCTCTTCGACGGCGCCGCAGGCCTGGATCAGGCGATCGGCCAAGGTCGACTTGCCGTGGTCGATGTGGGCAATGATGGCGAAGTTGCGGATGTGGTCGAGCTTGGTCATATCGCTTGTCAGGTCGCTTTATATAATGGGGCCTGTTGGAAGCCTGCCGGAACATAGGGCCTTGGGCGACGTTTGGGAAGGGCGGACAGCAACCGCCCCTTAAGGGGGCTGCATGGTTCCATCGGTGTGCCATGCTTGTGGTGACGCTGTCGTCCGCGCCCACACAGGAGTACACTGGTATTCAGCGTAAGCAGTCGGGAGAACTCCCATGCTGTTCGACCGCACTAAGAACCCGCACCCCAACGACCCGCCGCCGGACTGGGAGGCGCAGGTCCGCATCCACCGCGACCGCATGGCCGGCATGTGGGCGGCGGAACTGTTGGGCCTGATCGGCCATGCCGCCCACGACTACGCCCGCGAGCTGGCTCATCCCCACGATTCGACCGCGCAGGAGTTGCCGTCCCACGACGAGCGGGTGGTGGGCAAGCTGACGCGCGATCTTCACGGCAAGGTCGGGGCCCATGAAATCCGCGAAAAGCTTGCCCATCTTCTGCATGAGGCGAGGCGGCAACTGACCGACAGAAACCGCGCCCACTAGACGCCGTTTTCGTTTCATCCTGTCACTGGCCTTGGGCATCCGCCCAGGCTATTAGGGGACGGGGATGAAATTGCTGGGGGCGACCTATGCTGCTTGAGCGCCGCGTCATTGCCTTTTCACGCGCTGACTTCCTAGATGCCATGCGGCGGTTCGGCGAGCGATCGGACAAACACCTACCCGACACGCCGCCTGAGAACATCCATTTCGAGCCAAGCCAGGACGTGGCCCTGGCCATCACCTTCCCGGCGGCCAACCGCAGCAGCAGCCCGGTGCGCATGACCTTCTCGCGCGAGGAGGTGGGCCAGGGGCTGACCCAATACTGCCGCGAGCACAAGGTGCCGCTGCCGCGCAACGCCGCCAAGTTGGTGGAAAAGTACAAGGACGGTGCCGCTCTCACCATCCAGCTGGGCGAGCCCGGCCTGCATGTCATGGTGGTGGACGACCAGGAGGTGGCCCGCGCCATCATCAAGAAGTCACTGGCCAGGGCGCGGCCGTCCCAGGTGTTCGAGGCCGCCAACGGCAAGGAGGCGCTGGAACTGCTGTCCCAGGCCGAGGTGGAGCCCGACGTCATCATCTGCGATCTGCACATGGGTACCATGGGCGGCGCCGAGTTCCTGCGCCAGCTGCGTGCCGACAAGGCCAACCGCAACAGCCGCAAGCCGGTGCTGATCCTTACCTCCGATAAGAACGAGCACACGCTGGAAGCCGCCCGCCAGTTGGGTGCTTCGAAAGTGCTGGCCAAGCCCATCGCGCCCGACGAACTGGTCCGCCAGCTGATGCTGGCGCGCGGGTATTTCGAGCTCAACAGCTAGCCCCGGCGGCGCGGCCACGGTAGAGTGGCGCCCCGTTCTGTGACAGGGTGACCCATGAGCCTGACCCGCTACGCGCCGCAAATCCTCGAAAGCTTCCGCCTGGTGGCGGCCCGCCCGGCCCTGGCCGCCGGTATCGCCGTGCCCGGCCTTGCTCTGGTGGTGGGCGGGCAGGCGCTGGCCGGCGCAGGCGGATTGCAGCCCATGGGCCTGGGCCTGTCGGCACTGGCGGCGTCGGGCATGGGGTATCTGTGGCAGCGCGGCCTGGCCACCGGCGCAAGCAGCAGCCCGGTCCAGTTGGTGCTGCGCTTCGTGCTGTGGACTCTGGCGCTCAACGTGCTGCAAGGCTTCGAGCTGGCGCCGACCATCCTGTTCTCCATCCTGCTGGGCGATATGCCCAATGCCGAGCTGTACACCCGCACCGGCGTGCAGCTGTTCCAGCTGCTGATCGGCGGCCTGTTCCTGCTGCTGCCCCAACTGGCGCGCGGCACCTGGGCAGAGCTGAAGAGCACCAAGCTGCAGGAGATGGTGCTGGCCGGCGGCATGGCGGTGGGCTTGGGCTACGTCGTCATCAGCCTGCCGTTCACGGTCGCCAGCGAGATCGCCCGCGCCCTGTTCGCCGACTTCGCCCCCCAGGCCGACACCTCCACAATCGCCATGGTGGGCCAGAGCATCCATGCGCTGAACGTCTTCGTGGTGTCGGGCTATTTCGCGCTGGTGTGGATGGAGCTGAAGGACCTGCCCTCGCGCCTGAACCCGCCGGCGGAAGCCGACGATGCCGCCGAGCCCAAGGTGCGCCGCACCACCCGCGTCAACCGCCTGAGCAAGGCCAAGCGCTGATCTCCGCGACCCTGCCCCCTCCTCGCCTGTTCATTCCCCGGGCAATGTTGCCAGGGAGTGCATCATGGTGCGGGGAGAGCGGGTGGCGTTGGGGCCTTTGGTCCAGGGCGATGGGCCTTTGCTGTTCCAGTGGGCAAACGACCCGCTGATTGCCGTTGCGAACGGCTGCTGGCGGCCGGTGGACGGCATGGACTTCACGGCGTGGTTCCAGGCCATCGGCAAGGATGCCGGCCGCGTCACCTTCGCCATCCGCCCGGCGGGCGAGACTCGCCTGGCCGGCTACCTGTCCATCATGGCCATCCACTCGGTGTTCCGCTCGGCCGAGATGGGCATCACCTTGGGCGCCGAGGATCGCGGCCGCGGCTGGGGCCGCGAGGCCATGGGGCTGGGGCTGCGCTATTGCTGGCAGGCGCTGGGATTGGAGCGGGTCACCCTGCGCATCTACGGCGACAATCCCGCCGCCATCCGCTGCTACCAGGGAGCCGGCTTCGCCATCGAGGGAGTGCTGCGCGGAGCCGCCTATCTGGGCGGCCAGCGGATGGACGTGACCCTGATGGGGACCCTGCGCGAAGCGCGCGGGAATTTAGATCGCGAAGAGCGCGGGAAATAAATCGCGATCCGCACAGGAGTTTTTAGACTCGTTCACGAGCCGTTTGAGACTTGGTCACCGGCCCGCCCCCATCATGCGCGCCGCTTTCCCCCCAAGGTCCACCATCATCATGAGCGATCCCGGCCGCAACTGCGCCTCCTGTGTCTTTTGGTCCCCGCGCGGCGAGCGTGGCGGCCAGTCTTCCGGCCGTTGCCGGGGCCAGGCGCTGGTGACGGGCGACCCGCGCATGGTGCTGTGGACACAGGCGGACTTCGCCTGCCCCCATTGGTGCGAGCGTCTGGTTTCGGCCCACGCCGCCGAATGACGAACCTTTGCAGATGGTGGTAGAACGGAGTCCTGGGTCAACCGGGGAGCTCCGCCATGAAGGACGATATCGCCAGCCTGCTGCACCATCCCTCGCGCCGCACCTTCCTGGGCACGGCTCTGGCCGCCACCGGCTTCGCCATGGCCGCCGGCCCGGCCCAGGCCGGCGCCATCACCACCGATTCCGACGGGCTTGACGCCGGCCCGGTGCTGATTCCGGCGCGCGACCGCGAGCTGCCGGCCTATGCCGCCCGCCCCAAGGGCAACGCCCCAGCGCCGGTGGTGCTGGTGGTACAGGAGATTTTCGGGGTCCACGAATACATCCGCGACATCTGCCGCCGCCTGGCCAAGCAGGGCTATCTGGCGGTGGCGCCCGAACTGTACGTGCGGCAGGGCGACCCCAGCGGCATCACCGACATCCCCACCCTGATGCAGACCATCGTCGCCAAGGTGCCCGACGAACAAGTATTGGCCGATCTGGACGCGACGGCCGCATGGGCGATGAAGAGTGCCGGCGGCGATCCCGCCCGGCTGGCCATCACCGGCTTCTGCTGGGGCGGCCGCATCGTTTGGCTGTACGCCGCCCATAATCCGGCCCTGAAGGTGGGCGTGGCGTGGTACGGCCGGCTGATGGGCGACGCTACCGTCAACACCCCGCGCCATCCGCTGGATGTGGCCGCCGAACTCAAGGCGCCGGTGCTGGGCCTTTATGGCGGCGCCGACCAGGGCATCTCGCTGGACAGCGTCGAGAAGATGCGCGCCGCCCTGAAAGCGGCCAAGGCGCCGAGCGAGATCATCGTCTACGACGGTGCCCCCCACGCCTTCCACGCCGATTACCGCCCCAGCTACCGCGAACAGCCGGCCAAGGAGGGCTGGGCCCGAATGCTGGCGTGGTTCAAGGCCAACGGGGTTTGACAGGCCGCAGAAAATCAGAATCGCTCTCGTCATTCCCGCGAAAGCGGGAATCCATTCATCCGCCAGCATGACATCGGACGTCACGCGACCGGTCTCGCCCCAACATGGACCCCCGCTTTCGCGGGGGTGACGAGGTGATAGAGGACTGGCGGAGCTCTCCCGCAGCCTCTTAAACCAGCCCCAGCTTTTCCCGCCGGCTCCAGCGCCCCACCATCAGCGTGGCAACGATGGCAAGGCCTACGGCCAGGGCGATCCAGATGCCCTGGCCGGCCAGCCCCAGCCGGAAAGCCAGAGCGGCGCCCAGGGGGATGGCGATCAGCCAGTAGCCGAAGCCGGCGAACAGCATGGGCACGCGGGTATCCTTGAGGCCGCGCAGGGCCCCCGCCCCCACCACCTGGGCGCCGTCCACCACCTGGAACATGCCGGCGATCGCCAGGAAACCGGCCGCCAGTTGCGCCACGGCGGCGTTCTCGGGCCGGGCCGGATCGAGGAACAGGTGGACGATGGGCCACGGCGCCAGCAGCAGCAGCGCCGCCATGAAGCTCATGAACCCCACCCCCAGGACGAGCGCGCTCCATCCGGCACGGCGCACGCCCTCGGGCGCCCCGGCGCCGGCCGCCAGGCCGACCCGCACGGTGGCCGCCTGGGCAATGCCCAGCGGCACCATGAAAGTGGCCGAGGCCACCTGCAGAGCGATGGCGTGGGCGGCCAGCGCCTCGGCCGAGATCAGCCCCATCAGGAAAGCGGCGCAGTTGAAGCCGGTAATCTCGAATCCCATGGCCGCCGCCATGGGCGCCCCCACCCGAACCAGTTCGCGGAAGATGGGCCAATCGGCGCGCCACCAATAGCCCAGGATGTGGAAGCGGCGGAAACGGCGGTCCCAATACAGGAAGGCCACCAGCGCCACCACCATGAACGTGAAGGACAGCGTCGACGAAATGCCGGCGCCGGCCACGCCCAGGCGCGGTGCGCCCCAATGGCCGAACATCAACAGCCAGTTCGAGCCGACGTGCAGCACCACCGCCGTCCAGGTGATCACCATGCCGGCGCGCGGCCTTTCCAGCGCGGCGATGAACGAGCGCAGCACGATCACCCACAGGGCCGGCAGCAGGCTCCATTGCAGGGTATGCACGTACTCGGCGGCGGCACGGGCCAGCGCCGGCTCCTGCCCCAGCAGCCGCAAGATGGCCTCGGCCTGCCACAGCAATGCCCAGCAGGGCACGGCGAAGGCGGCGGTGAGCCACAAGCCCTGACGGGTGATGCGCCGGCATTGCCGCACCGAGTGGCGCGCGCGGCCCAGGGTCTGCGCCAACATCGGCGCGGTGGCCAGACCCAGCCCCATGCCCAGGATCAGCACGGCAAAGAACAGGTTGGCACCCAGCGCTCCGGCAGCCAGGTCATTGGGCCCCAACCAACCCATCATCACGGTGTCGGTGGTGCCGATGGCGATCTGCGCGAGATTGGTGAGGATAAGCGGCCAGCCCAGCGACAGGGTCGCCTTGAACTCGTCGCGCCAGCGGGGAACGTTGTGAGACATGGGCGGGCTTATACACCCGGACAGGCATGCGGAAAACCGCAACCCAATGGCCGATGGACTCCGGCAGGCCGATGGCGTGTAATACGGGGGTCCACCCTTTTTCCGCGTAGGGAAGTCCACATGAACAGCAGTGGCGCCATCGTCATCCTCATGGCCGACGACGATCCGGCCGACGTCCGGCTGACCCAGAAGGCGCTAGAGGAATGCCATCTCAAGAATGACTTCCGCCACGTCTCGGACGGGCAGGAACTGCTGGACTACCTGAGCCGGCGCGGCCAGTACGCCGACCCCGCGACCTCGCCCCGGCCCGGCCTGATCCTGCTGGACCTCAACATGCCGGGCATGGACGGCCGCACTGCGCTGACGCACCTGAAGGCCGATGCCGACCTGCGCCGCATCCCGGTGGTGATCCTCACCACCTCGAAGGCGGATGAGGACGTCATGCGCTCCTACGACCTGGGCGCCAACTCGTTCGTCAGCAAGCCGGTCACCTTCGACGGTTTGGTAGAGGTGGTGCGAACCCTGGACACCTATTGGTTCCAATTGGTGGCGCTGCCGCGCTGAGCCTAGGGGCAAAACTGCCCTCCCGGTGCGTTAGACGGCTTGCGCGATGCGTCCAGCATCGCAGCTTGCGCCCTCTTCCTGCTAGGCGGGCAGTTTTGCTGCGGCGCTGGCGATGGATTATGGGTTTTTGACCCTTATTCGACGCCCTTCTCGGCCGCCCAGCGATCCTTGATCTGCTGGACCTGAACGAGGTTGGCCGCCATCCAGGCGTCGAACTCGGCCACCAATTCGGGGCGGGACTGGGACGACAGCATATAGGCATCGCGGGAATGCGGCAGAGAGGGGTCGAAGACCAGCCCCCCCGGCCGGCCCATCTCGTCCAGTTGGCGATTAACCACCGCCACCGAAGCATAGGCGCCGTCCAGCCGGTCCAACAGCACCTGACGCACCAGCAGGTCCATGCGCGGGTTTTCCTTCACCTGGACCCGGCCCGCCTTGATCTCGTCCAGCCAGGCGAAGGGGGTGAAGCCGGCCACGGTTCCCAGAGTGCGGAACTCGGCCAGCCCGCGCCCTTTATCCCCCGGCCGCACCATCACGCCATCGATGTAGCGGATCACCGGCTTGGAATAGGCGAGCGACTGGCCGTTCTTGAGATTGGCGGCCCAGAAGGGATTGTCAGGGAATTTCAGATCGACGCCGCCCGACAGCAGCTCGGCGAACAGGCGCTTGATGGGCAGCGGTTTGTAGCTGAGACGGTAGCCCTTGGCGGCGGCAAAGGCGTCCAGGATGTCACGGGCGGCACCACGGTAGGTACCGTCCTGCATACCATAGGCGGGCAGGTAGTCCAGTTCCTCGACCCCGACCACCACCTCGCGCGGTCCGGCCCAGGCGGTGGCAGCTAGCCAAGCCCAGGTCACGGCTGCCGCGACGGCCATGCGCACCATCGGCATCCCATCCCCCGGTAATTTTAGCGTCCACCTATCGGGTAGATTACCTACTTTAGCCAAGCGTGCAACTAATTGCAGCTTACCCGCTCGATCAGGCCCGGGGTCAGGCAAAACGCCGCATCCTGCGGGCTGTCGCCCGCCAGCGCGGCGTCGGGGTCGAGGCCGGCATGGAGGCCGCGCAGCACCCGGCCGGCGACGCCATGGCTGACCACCACCATCTTCTCGCCCTTGCAGCGCTCGCCCAGCCACGAGGCCAAGCGGGTGGCGAAGTGCTCGTAGCTCTCGCCGCCGGGGCAGCGGAAGAACCAGGAATTGGTGCCGGAACCGCCCAGATCCTTGGGATTCATTTCGGACTTCAGCCGGCCCGACCAATGGCCGGTGGAAATTTCCTTGATCCGGGGCTCCAACTCGATGGCCGCGAAATCCAGCCCGGCCACCTCGGACAGGATGGCGGCAGTCTGCACGCAGCGCGGCAGCGGGCTCGACACCAGGCGCCAGCCCGTGGGATCGCCGATCAGCTCGGCGATGGTGCGGCCATAAGCCTTGGCCTGCTCGATGCCCTTCAGCGTCAGTGGCGAATCGCCATGGCCCTGGATACGCTTCTGGCGGTTCCAGTGGGTCTCGCCGTGGCGGACGAGGAGGATGGTCGGCATTTTCGGATACTCGATCGACAGAGGCGTAGAGGCACAGAGAGTTTCACAGAGAAAAGGATGGTTTCTCTGTGCCTTCTCTGTGTCTCTGTGGTGAGTTCCCCGCCTTCGCGAGCGAAGGCGGGGATGCTTGCTTACGACCGCAGAACGCCGCCAGTGGCCTTGACCACCGCGTCGACGATCTTCTTGCCCACCGCCTCGATCTCCTCGTCGGTGAGGGTCTTCTCGGTGGGCTGAAGGGTGGCGGTAATGGCGATGGACTTCTTGCCCTCGCCCACGTTGGGCCCTTCGTAGAGGTCGAACACGGCGACGTCGGTGACCAGCACCTTGTCGGCGTTCTTGGCGGCGCGCACCACCTGGTCGGCCGCGACCTTGGCGTCCAGCACGAAGGCGAAATCGCGTTCCAGCGGCTGAAACGGCGACAGCTTCAGCGCCGGCTTTGCCTTGGTGGCCTTGGCCTTCTGGGGCGGCAGGGCTTCGAGGAACAGCTCGAAGCCGACCATCGGCCCCTTGACGTCCAGGGCGGCCAGGGTGCCGGGATGCAGCTCGCCGAAATACCCCACCGGCTTGTTGCCCAGCTTCAGCGTGCCCGAGCGGCCGGGGTGGTACCAGGCCGGCGCCTCGGCCACCACCTGGAAGGAGTCCGGGTTGCCGCCGGTGGCGGTGATTGCGGCCAGCAGGTCGGCCTTGGCGTCGAACACGTCCACCGGGCGGGTCTTCTCCGACCAATGGCGCGGCACCGCACGGCCCGCGCGGATGCCGGCGGCGACGGCGCGCTGCTGGCCGGGCTCGGGGCCATCGAATTGCGGGCCGATCTCGAACAGGCCCAAATCCTTGGTGCCACGGTCGGCGTTACGGCCGGCAGCATTCACCAGGTTGGGCAGCACGCTGGGACGCATGGCGTCCAGGTCCGACGAGATGGGGTTGGCCAGGTGCATCTCGGCCGCACCGCCGCCGAACAGCTTGGCCTGGGCGGACGGCAGGAACGACCAGGTCACCGTCTCCACCAGGCCGCGAGCGGCCAACTGGCGGCGCACCCACGAGGCCCGGCGCTGGCCGGGGGTCAGCAGCGGCTTGGGCATGCTGGGACGGGGCAACGGCACGGTGGGAAGCTGGTCATAGCCGTTGATGCGGATGACCTCTTCCACCAGGTCGTGCTCGGCCGAGATGTCGCCGCGCCAGGACGGCGGCACCACCAGCAGGCCGTCCGCGTGTTCCGACACTGTGCAGCCGAGGCCGCGCAGGATGTCCTCCTGCTTGGACACCGGCACCTCGACGCCGCCCAGTTCGGCCACACGCTCGGGGCGCAGGACGATGGAGGTGCGCCAATCGGGCTCGGCACCGGCGACGATCACCTCGGACGCCTCGCCGCCGCACAATTCCAGGATCATGCGGGTGGCGATCTCGGCCGCCGGCAGGATGAAGGCCGGATCCACGCCGCGCTCGAAGCGGAAGCGGGCATCCGACAGGATGTCCAGCTTGCGGCCCGTGGTGGCGGTGCGGATGGGGTCGAAATAGGCCACTTCGAGGAACACGTCGGAGGTTGCCTCGGTGCAGCCCGAATGCTCGCCGCCCATGACACCGGCAATGGCCTCGGCGCCCGCCTCGTCGGCGATCACCGTCATGTCCGAGGTCAGGGTGTATTCCTTGCCGTTCAGCGCCAGCAGCACCTCGCCCTCGCGCGCCAGCCGGGCGCGGATGTCGCCCTTGACCTTGGCGACGTCGAAGACGTGCAGCGGGCGGGCCAGGTCGTAGGTGAGGTAGTTGGTGATGTCCACCAGCGCCGAGATGGGCCGCAGGCCGATGGCGGTCAGACGATCCTTCAGCCAGACGGGGCTTTCGCCGTTCTTGACGCCCTTGATCAGGCGGCCGGCGAAATACGGGCAGGCCGACGAGGTCTCGGGGGTGAACTCCAGCTTCACGCCGATGGGGCTTTTGAAGCCGCCGGGGACCGGATCGGCCTTGAGGGCCTTCAGCATGCCCAGCCCCGAGGCGGCCAGGTCGCGGGCAACGCCGCGCACGCCCAGGCAGTCGGCGCGGTTGGGGGTGATGCTGATCTCGATCATGGGATCGAAGCTCATCACGTCCACCAGCTTGGCGCCCACCGGCAGCGAGGCGTCCAACTCGGCGATGCCTTCATGGTCCTCGCCCAGCTTCAACTCGCGCCACGAGCACATCATGCCCTGGCTTTCCACGCCGCGAACCTTGCCCTTCTTCAGGGTGTCGCCGGTGATGGGGATGTAGCTGCCGGGCTGGGCCAGGATGACCTTGAGGCCGGCGCGGGCGTTGGGGGCGCCGCACACCACCTGGATGATTCCCGAACCGGTGTCCACCTTGCACACGCGCAGACGGTCGGCGTCGGGGTGCTTCTCGGCCTCCAGAACATGGGCGACGATGAAGCCGCCCAGGTCCTTGGCGGGGTCCTCGACACCCTCGACCTCGAGGCCCAGCATGGTCAACCGTGCCTCGATCTCGGCCAGCGACGCATCGGTGTCGAGATGCTCCTTCAGCCAGGAGAGAGTGAACTTCATCGGGTCAGCCCTCCGGACAGGGTCGGGACGTCAAGCGGCACGAAGCCGTAATGCTTGAGCCAGCGCATATCGGAATCGAAGAAGGTGCGCAGATCGGGGATGCCGTACTTCAGCATGGCCATGCGCTCGACACCCATGCCGAAGGCGAAGCCCTGGTACTCGTCGGGGTCCAGGCCGCAGGCGCGCAGCACGTTGGGGTGCACCATGCCCGAGCCGCCGATCTCCAGCCAGCCCTTGCCGGGGCCGATCTTCAGCTCGCCGCCCTCGCGCGAGCAGCCGATGTCCACCTCGGCCGACGGCTCGGTGAAGGGGAAGAAGCTGGGGCGGAAGCGCACCGGAACCTCGTCCACCTCGAAGAAGGTGGTGACGAATTCCATCAGGCAGCCTTTGAGGTGGCCCATGTGGGTGGTCTTGTCGATGACCAGGCCCTCGATCTGATGGAACATGGGCGTGTGGGTCATGTCCGAATCGCAGCGATAGGTGCGGCCCGGAGCGATGATGCGGATCGGCGGCTTGTTGGCCAGCATGGTGCGGATCTGCACCGGGCTGGTGTGGGTACGCAGCAGGTGGCGCGTGCCGTCCGGCTTCTCGCCGAAATAGAAGGTGTCGTGCATCTGCCGGGCAGGATGCTCGGCGGGGATGTTCAGCGCGGTGAAGTTATGGAAGTCGTCCTCGATGTCCGGGCCTTCCGCCACCTCGAACCCCATCTGGGCGAAAATGGCGGTCATCTCGTCCATCACCTGGGAGATGGGATGGATGCGGCCCGAAGCCTCGGGGCGCACGGCCAAGGTAACGTCGACCCGCTCGCGCGCTAGCTTCTCCTCCAGCGCCTTGGCCTCGAAGGCGGACTTGGCGGAAGCGATGGCGTCGGCCACCTCGTCCTTCAGCGCGTTCAGCGCCTGGCCGGCGGCCTTGCGCTCGTCCGGGCCCATCTTGCCCAAACTGGCCATCAGCGCCGAGATGGAACCCTTCTTGCCGAGAGTCGCCACGCGGGCGGCTTCCAATGCGTCGAGGCTGGTGGCCTGCGACACCTGAGCCAAGGCTTCCGCGCGGATCTTGTCGAGTTCGTCCATGGATACTTCCCCGTATGGACGCGAAAAGGGGCCGCCCTAACGGGCGGCCCCTCCGCGTAATTTCCCTCTCCCCGTGGCGGGGAGCGGACAAGCCTTACTGGAGGGCCGCCTGGGCCTTCTCAACCAGCGACTTGAAGGCTTCCGGCTCGCGCGCGGCGATATCGGCCAGCACCTTGCGGTC
>DATJKV010000121.1:0-5033 GCA_035491155.1 Magnetospirillum sp.
GCGGCAGGTTCCGGCCATTCCGGTGCCGGCAGGCGAGGTCACCGCGCTGAAGCCGGGCGCCGACCACATCATGTTCATCACGTTGAACAAGCCGCTGTCGGAAGGGCAGACGGTGCCTGTCACCCTGGTCTTCGCCAAGGCGGGCCGGAAGGTGGTGGATTTCCCGGTGGTGCCGCTGCGCACCGGCGCGGCACCGGCCCAGTAAGGTTACAACGCCGCCCGGGGCTTGGCCAAAGGCGGCGCCATGGCGGGGTCGAGGGTTCGGCCGGCCGCCAAGGCGCGCAGCAGGGCTATGGCCTCGGGCGCGTCCCATGACGCGGGGCCGATGAAACGGGCGGCCTCGCGTCCCTGCGCGTCCATCAGCAGGGTGGTGGGCAGCACCGCCGCCCCCAGCACCTCGCCGGCCTTGCGCTGGTAATCCACGTAGACGCCCAGATTGCGCACCCCCAGCCGGGCGAAGGTGTTGATGGCACCCACGTTGCCCGAGCGGTCGAGGCACAGCGCCACCACCCGCACGCCTTCCGGCTCGATCTGCGGCGCCAGGCGGTCCAACGCCGGCAATTCCGACACGCAAGGCAGGCACCAACTGGCCCAGAGATTCACCAAGGCGGGGCCCTGAAGGGTGACCGGCTGCGACTCGCCGTCGCGGACGTCCAGCGCCGGCACAAGGCGGCGCTCCTTGTGGACGAACAGTCCTTCCTCGGCCCGCACGGCGAAGGCGGGCAGGGGGGAGAGGGCGGCGAAGGCGGCGGCGGTGGCAAGAAGGCTGCGGCGATTCATTTGCGTAGAACCTCCTCGAGACGTTCTGCCAATTCGTCTGGTGTGGCGCGATGCCCCAGCTTGGCGACGAAGGCGCCCTGGCGGTCCATGACATAGATGCCGGCCGAGTGGTCGACGAAGTACGTGTTCGGGTCGGCCGGATCGGCCGGGGGCTGGATGGCGTAGCGGGCATGAAACGCGGCTGCGGCTGCGGCGACGGCGTCCTCTGGACCGGTCAGGCCGACGAAACTGGGGCCGAAGGCCTCCATGTAGTCCTTGAGATGCGTGGGCGTGTCACGTCGGGGGTCGACCGTGATGAACAGCGGCACCACCCCGGCGGCCTTGGGTCCAAGAATGTCCAAAGTCGCGGCGATGGTCGACAGCGTGGTCGGGCAGACGTCGGGACAGAAGGTGTAGCCGAACGCCACCACGCGCACGCGGCCGGCGAAGCTGGCGTCGGTGACGGGCCGGCCGTTCTGGTCCATCAGGTCGAAGTGTCCCGTCACTTCGCCGGCGGCGGCCGGCAGAGCCAAAACCAGCCAGCACAGTAGGGCGGCCAAGCCTTTCTTCATGTCATACCCCCTGGGGTCCGCATGTCCATGGCCGGCATTAGAGCACAGGACCAACCCTTACGAATTGACCAAGGTCACGGCCAGTCCCTCGCCGAAGGATGATCCTCCTCGGCGAAGTGTTGGAGTTCCTCTTCGATTTTCTTTTTAACAGTTCGAAGGTGGGGAAGATGAAAAAATCCATGAAGTTGGCGACGCTGCTCGCCACTGCAAGCTTTGGCGTGCTGGCGGCTGCCAGCGCGTGGTCGGCGGAAAGCCTGCAGGACGTGATGAAGCGTCGCGGCCTGAATGAAAAGGACGTGCTCGCCGCTGCCAAGACCTACACCCCGTCGGGCAAGCGCGACGAATTCGTCGTGTTCTCCTCGGGCGGTCAGTCGGGTCAGGTGATCGTGTACGGCATCCCGTCCATGCGCATCCTGAAGTACATCGGCGTCTTCACGCCCGAGCCCTGGCAGGGCTATGGCTATGACGACGAGTCGAAGCGCGTGCTGAAGGAAGGCTCGCAGGTGGACGGCCGCGAGATCAACTTCGGCGATACGCACCATCCCGCCATCTCCGAGACCAACGGCGACTATGACGGCCAGTTCCTGTTCATCAACGACAAGAACACCCCGCGCATCGCCGTTATCGATCTGAAGGACTTCGAGACCAAGCAGATCGTCCGGAACCCGATCCTGAAGTCCGAGCACGGCGGCACCTTCGTGTCCCCGAACACCGACTACATTATCGAGTCCGCCCAGTATCCGGCTCCGCTGGAAGACGAGTTCGTGCCGCTCGAGCAGTTCAACGAGAAGTATCGCGGCGCCGTCACCTACTGGAAGTTCAACCGCGAGAAGGGCCGGGTCGAGCCCGAGAACTCGTTCTCGGTGGAACTGCCGCCCTACAGCCAGGACCTCTCCGACTTCGGTAAGGGCCCGTCGGACGGCTGGTCGTTTACCAACTCGTTCTGCGCCGAGCGCTATGTGGGCGGTATCGAGCGCGGTCGTCCGCCGTTCGAAGCCGGCTGCTCGGCCAAGGACACCGACTTCCTGCACATGGTGAACTGGAAGAAGGCGGAAGAGCTGTTCAAGGCTGGCAAGACCAAGAAGATCAACGGCCACGCCGTGATCGACATGGCCACCGCCGCCAAGGAAGGCGTGCTGTTCCTGATCCCCGAGCCGAAGTCGCCGCACGGCGTCGACGTCACCCCCGACGGCAAGATGATCATCGTCTCGGGCAAGCTGGACAGCCACACCACCGTCTACTCGTTCGAGAAGCTGCAGGCCGCCATCAAGGCCGGCAAGTTCGCCGGCAAGGATGATTACGGCGTGCCGATCATCGACATGGCGGACGTCGTCCACAAGCAGGTGGAACTGGGCCTCGGTCCGCTTCACACCCAGTACGACCCCAACCCCTGCATCGCCTACACGTCGCTGTACGTGGACTCGATGGTGGCCAAGTGGAACTACTGTGAAGGCAAGGTCATCGACAAGGTGTCGGTGCAGTACAACATCGGCCACTTGATGGCGATGGAAGGCGACTCGGCCCATCCGCAGGGCAAGTACGTGGTCGCGCTGAACAAGCTGGCCATCGACCGCTTCAACCCGGTCGGCCCGCTGCATCCGCAGAACCACCAGCTCATCGAGACCGGCACGACCCCCGATGGCAAGATGCAGCTGCTCTACGATATGCCGCTGCCGCTGGGCGAGCCCCACTACGCCGTGGCCATCGCCGCCGACAAGCTGAAGCCGCATATCCGCTACCCGCACGGCACCGATTCCCGCACCGAGGAGAAGCATCCCGCCGCCGTTCGCGCCGGTCAGGAGCACACCGATCGGAAGCCGGGCAAGGTGGAAGTGTTCGGTACCGTCATCCGCTCGCACATCACGCCTGAGATCATCGAGGCGACCGAGGGCGACGAGGTGACCATCCACCTGACCAACCTGGAGCGTGCCCAGGACGAAACCCACGGCTTCGCCGTGTCCAAGCACAACGTCAACCTGTCCCTGGAGCCGGGCAAGACCGCCTCGGCCACCTTCAAGGTCAACAAGGCTGGCGTGTATCCGTACTACTGCACCGAGTTCTGCTCGGCTCTGCACCTGGAGATGGAAGGCTACCTGCTGGTTCAGCCGACCAACTACAAGGCTGCTGACGCCGCCAAGGGCAAGGAAGGTATTGCGTACACGCAGAAGGACTATGACGCCCGCGTCAAGGCCAACGTCGATACCCAGAAGGTCATCGACAGCGTGGTCGGCTACATCACCAGCGTGAACTACAAGGATTTCCCGCAGGTGGTCTCGCTGGTGGAAGACGCCACCGACCAGCTGAACTTCGCCAAGGGCGCCAAGGAGAAGTCGGAAGACTTCGCCAAGAAGGCCGATTGGCAGAACGGCATGCTGTGGGCGGAACAGTGGTTCCAGTATCAGGTCAAGGCGGCCGACATCGGCCTGCGCGCCAAGACCTACCTGGAGCAGAACGGGGCGAAGAAGGTCCAGTAAATCTGGCCCCTTCAGTACCCATCCTGGACGGCGGGGGGCGGAGCGATCCGCCCCCCGTTTCCCTGACACCCTGAAGTGCCAAGGAGATTTCCCATGGTCACCCCCCTTCGCCATGTCCTGGCGGCGGCGGCCGCTGTCGGCTTGTTCGCTTCCGCCCAGGCCCTTGCCGCTGATGGCAAGCAATTGTTCGCCGACAAGGGCTGCACCGCCTGCCACGGCGAGGATGCCGCCACTCCGATGCAGGAAGGCTTTCCCAAGCTGGCCGGCCAGAATCCGGACTATGTCTTCGCCCAGCTGAAGGACATCAAGAGCGGCGCCCGCGCCAACGGCCAGACCGCCGACACCATGAAGCCCATCGTCGAGGATCTGTCGGAGGGCGACATGCGTGCCCTGGCCGACTTTCTCGGCACGCTGCCGCGTCCCCAGACCGTTCCGGCCGACCTCCCCGGCAAGAAGCTCTACACCACCAAGACCTGCGTCGCTTGCCACGGCAAGGATTCGCTGAAGCCGATCATGAAGACCTATCCGGCGCTGGCCGGCCAGGACAAGGCGTACATCATCGCCCAGGCTAAGGACATCCAGTCGGGCACGCGCAAGAACGGTGGCGCCAACGCCATGCAGCCGGTCATGCATCTGGTCAGCGACCAGGAACTCGACGCCATCGCCGACTTCTTAGCCAACGTCAAGTAATCGGCGGCTTGAGCGGCGTATAAACAGAACCTAATGAAAAGATTTAAGCTGGAGAGTGAGGAATGAAGACGATGATGCGGGCCCTGGCCGTCGCTGTCACCGCGATCGCCATTGGCGGTGTCGCCTATGCCGGCCCCAAGGACAAGCCCAAGCAGGGCAAGTCGGTGGGTGAGGCGGGCTACGCCTGGAACGCCGGTGGCGAGGAAGAGGACGAGGCGCTGAAGCTGAAGCCCGACGTGAAGGCCGGCCGCGAGGTCTACGAGGTCTGCTCGGCCTGCCACCTGCCGGAAGGCTGGGGTCAGACCGACGGCACCTTCCCGCAGCTGGCGGGCCAGCACGTCAAGGTGATCGTCAAGCAGTTGGCTGACATCCGTGCGCTGAACCGCGACAACCCGACCATGTACCCGTTCGCGCTGCCTGACCAGATCGGCGGCCCGCAGGCCATTGCCGACGTGGCGGCCTACATCCAGACCCTGAAGATGAACCCCGAGCCCGGCGTGGGTGACGGCAAGGATCTGGAGTTGGGCAAGAAGCTGTA
>DATJKV010000122.1:0-6103 GCA_035491155.1 Magnetospirillum sp.
AGCGCATGAGCACCGAGGCCGCCACCCAGGTGGGCGTCGAGGTATTGAGTTCGGTGCTCGGCGGCGGCAATGCCCAGACAACGGCGGCGCTGCTGGGTGCCGGGGCGCAATACGGCATCGTGCTGCCCTATTCGCGCAACCAGGAGACCCAGGCGGACGAGCTGGGGCTGACCTACATGGCGCGCGCCGGCTATGACCCCAAGGCGGCGCTGACGCTGTGGCAGAAAATGGAAAAGGCCGCCGGCGAGGGCGGCCCCGCCTTCCTGTCCACCCATCCGGCCACGCCGGACCGCATCAAGGACATCGAGGCCCACCTGCCCCAGGCCGAGGCGGAATACCGCGCGGCCAAGGGCTAGAGCGTCGAGCGCCAATTTGGCACTCGACGCAATCAGCGGCCATTGAGGCCGCGGCCGTGCCGCCCTGTAGGGGCAAACGACGCCCGCAGGGCGGCCCGAGCCTTGCGAGGGTGGGCTTCGCCCACAAGCAAGCGGATGCCTGCGCCCGGCGAGGGAAAACATAAAGTCCAGGACCGTGGTGCAGATTTACCGCATCACGGTCCCGGGTGATCAGGGTCAGAGCTCCAGCGCTTGGCGGATGCGGTTGATCTTGACCAGCGCCTCGCAGGCGCGCATGCCGGGATAGCGGCGCATGAGGCCGCAGGTAAGGCGGCGGGTCAGTTCGGCGTCGTCCATGCCGGTTCCGCCTGCCTCACGCAAGGCCCGGGTGATGCTGCTCAGCTGTTCGACGGTGACGTTTTCCAGCATGGCCGCACCACCCGGCATTTCTCAGCCCTTGGACAGCTCGGCCTGAAGCTTGTCCACGTCCAGCTCCTTCTCCCACTTCGACACCACAATGGCGGCGACGCCGTTGCCGACGAAGTTGGTCAGCGCACGGGCTTCCGACATGAAGCGGTCGATGCCCAGGATCAGGGCAAGGCCGGCCACCGGCACGTCCGGCACCACCGCCAGGGTGGCGGCCAGGGTGATGAAGCCCGCTCCGGTAACGCCCGAGGCACCCTTCGAGGTCAGCATGGCGACGCCCAGGATGGTCAGCTCCTGACCCAGCGACAGGTTGATGTCGAGGGCCTGGGCCACGAACAGGGCAGCCATGGTCAGGTAGATGTTGGTGCCGTCCAGGTTGAAGGAGTAGCCCGAGGGAACCACCAGGCCCACCACCGACTTGGAGCAACCCAGCCGCTCCAGCTTGTTCATCAGGGGCACCAGCGCCGATTCCGAAGAGGACGTGCCCAGCACGGTGAGCAGCTCCTCCTTGATGTAGGCGATGAAGCGCAGGATGTTGAAGCCGGTGAAGGCGGCAATGGTGCCCAGCACGATCACCACGAACAGGAAGCAGGTCAGGTAGAAGCTGCCCATCAGCGCGGCCAACGGCTTCAGCGCGTGGATGCCATACTTGCCCAGCGTGAAGGCCATGGCGCCGCCGGCACCCAGCGGGGCCAGCTTCATGATGGTGTTCATCATGCCGAACAGGATGTGCGAAGCCTCTTCGATGAAGCCGTGGATCACCTTGCCGTGCTTGCCGGTATGGGTCATGGCGTAGCCGAACAGCACCGCTACCAACAGCACCTGCAGCAGGTCGCCCGAGCCGGTGAACGCGTCGATCACCGTCTTGGGGATGATGTGCATGATGAAGTCGACGGTGCTCTGTTCCCCGGCCAGCTTGGCGTACTTGGCCACCGCCTTGGCGTCCAGCTGCGCCGGGTCGGCATGGAAGCCGGCGCCCGGCTTCAGCACGTTCATCACCACCAGGCCGATGGCCAGGGCGAAGGTGGAGACCACCTCGAAGTACAGCAGCGCCTTGCCGCCGACGCGGCCGACCTTCTTCATGTCTCCGGCGCCGGCGATGCCCAGCACCACGGTGCAGAAGATGACCGGGCTGATCAGCATCTTCACCAGGGCGATGAAGCCGTCGCCCAGGGGCTTCAGGCTGACGCCGATATCGGGCTCAAGGACGCCCAGAGTGCCGCCGACGAAAATGGCCAACACGACCCAGAAGTAGAGATGCCCCGTAAGTTTCTTCATAACGCACCTGTAGGCGAGCCCAGAAAATTGCGCGCTCACCCTATACTTTTGGTGCAAACGATCGTATTGGGGATTTCCGCATTTCGGTTTTCCGAAAGGCGTTAGGCCCACCTCTACATCTGGAATGCAATCTCCCCGCCAGCCATATCCATCATAAATTTGGGGTGCCGAAATTACATCTTTCGACACCCCCTTCGAAACTTCGTCGATCTTTCTAAGACCGCATCAGCTCATGCAATGGCCGCCGTTGATGGACAGGGTCGAGCCGGTGACGAAGCCGGCATCGTCGGCCACCAGGAACAGCACGCCGCGGGCGATTTCCTCGGCGCGGCCCAGACGGCCCACCGGGATTTTGTCGACGATCTTCTTCAGCACCTCGGGCGGCACCGCCTGCACCATCTCGGTGTCCACATAACCCGGGCAGATGGAATTGACGGTGATGCCCTTGGGAGCACCTTCCTGCGCCAGCGCCTTGGTCAAGCCGAGCAGGCCCGCCTTGGCCGCCGAATAGTTGGCCTGGCCGAACTGGCCGGTCTGGCCGTTCAGCGAGCTGATGTTGACGATGCGGCCGAAACCCCGGCTGCGCATGGATTCGATAACCAGCCGCGAAACGTTGAAGCAGGCGGTCAGGTTGGTGTGCATCACCTGCTCCCAGTACGCATAGCTCATCTTATGCACGGGGGCGTCACGGGTGATGCCGGCGTTGTTGACCACGATCTCGATGGGGCCAAGGTCGTTGGTCACCTGGGCCAAGCCGCCTTCGCATTCGGCGAAGTTGGAGACGTCGAAGCGATAGGCGGGAATGCCGGTTTCCTCGGTGAAGCTGCGCGCGGCCTCGACGTTGCCGAAGTAATTGGCGGCGACACGGTAGCCGGCCTGCTTCAGCGCCAGCGAAATGGCCTTGCCGATGCCGCGGGTGCCGCCGGTGACGAGGGCGACTCTGCTCATGGTCATTGGGTATTCCTCCCGTTTTTGTTGGTGGCCCAAGGGAAGCGCAAACACCCCCTAACGGGATATCGGGCAGACGACCGGGTTCGGCCCGCTGGAGGATGTAGACCCTTTCGGCCCCGTTCCCCTGGCGAAGGTTACCCACCCTTTCCGAACAGCGGACGCCGCACCAACTTTGATGCAGCGCAGCAAACGGAGGTTTTTCATGTCGAGACGGGCCTTGGTGACCGGCGGGGCCGCCGGGATTGGCGCGGCCATCGCCGAGCGGCTGAAAGCCGATGGCTTTCAGGTGGTCATCGCCGATGTGGCGGCCGAACGCCTCGCCGCCACCGCCGAACGCCTGGGAATGATCGCCTGTCCCCTGGACGTGGCCGACTTCGCCGCCTGCGAGCTCGCGCTGGGTGAGCTGGAGGCCAGGGGCGGCGCCATCGACGTGCTGGTCAACAACGCCGGCATCACCCGTGACGCCATCGTCCACAAGATGACGCCCGAGCAATGGTCCCAGGTGCTTCAGGTCAACCTGTTCTCGGTCTTCAACACGGTCCGGGTACTGGCGCCCGGCATGCGCACGCGCGGCTGGGGCCGCATCATCAACATCTCATCCATGAACGGATTGAAGGGCCAGTTCGGCCAGAGCAATTACGCCGCCGCCAAGGCCGGCATGATCGGCTTCACCAAGTCCATCGCCCAGGAACTGGCGGCCAAGGGCGTCACCGCCAATTGCATCGCGCCGGGCTTCATCCGCACCGAGATGACCATGGCCATGCCCGCCGAGATTCTGGACGCCGAGCGCAAGAAGATTCCGGCCGGCGACCTGGGCACCCCCGCCGACATCGCCGCCGCCGCCGCGTTCCTGGCCAGCGAGGATTCCCGCTTCGTCACCGGCCAAGTGCTGTCGGTCAACGGGGGCCAGTACATGTAGCGTCATATGTCGCCTGCCGGAGCAGCGCCGCCAGGCTGACCCCGGCCAGGGCGGCGCGCGCCTTGTCCTCCATGCCGCCCAGCACCTGCCGCAGTGCCCGGCCTCCGGGGGTGTGGTCGCCAGGCTCAGGCGTCCCGGCACCCACCGGCTCGAACAGGGTGACGATGTCCAGCAGGGTGATGTGCTCGGCCTCCACCGCCAGTCGGTAGCCGCCGCCGATGCCGCGCGCCGCCTCCACCAGCCCGGCGCGGCCCAGATGGCGCAGCACCTTGGCCAGGTGGTTGGCCGACAGGCCATATTTCTCGGCGATCTCGACGGCCGAGACCGCCCGGCCCGGCTGGGCCGCCAATTCCATCATGGCGAAGAGGGCATGGCGCGAGGCGATTTGCAGCTTCATGGACTTACCTTCATGGCCTTACCCCGCCTTGCCCGGCTGCACGAACGCCTCGGCCAGGGATTTGGCCGCCACGTAATCGGTCTTGCCGCTGCCCAAGAGCGGCAGCCGGTCCACCTTCAGCACCGCCTTGGGCACCATCAACTCGGACAGACCGGCGCTGCGGAATTGGGCCAGCACGCTATCGCGGGTGATTTCGGACGTATCGGTCAGCAGCACCAGTTGTTCGCCCTTGCGCTCGTCGGCCAGCGCCACCGCCGCATGCTGGCCGGCGGGCCAGCGGGCGCTCACCTCGGCCTCGACCCTGCCCAGGCTGATCATTTCGCCGGCGATCTTGGCGAAGCGCTTGGCGCGGCCGACGATGCGGATATAGCCCAGTTCATCGATGGCGACGATGTCGCCGGTGTCATACCAGCCGTCTTGCGGCGGCTGAAGTTCACCGGGTCGGTCGACCTTGTAGTAGCCCAACATGACGTTGGGCCCCTTGACCCACAGCCGGGCGCCCTCGGCCACCCCCGGCACCGGTTCCAGCCGGGCGGTGATGCCGGGCAGCAGGCGGCCCACCGTGCCCGCCTTGAAATGCATGGGCGTGTTCACCGCCAACACCGGCGAAGTCTCGGTGGCGCCGTAGCCTTCCAGGATGCGCAGGCCGAACTTGTCCATCCACACCCGGCGGGTGTCGTCGCGCACCTTTTCGGCCCCGGCGAAGATATAGCGCACCGAATAGAAGTCGTACGGGCTCGCCACCCGGGCGTAGCCGGACAGGAAGGTGTCGGTGCCGAACATGATGGTGGCGTTAGTGTCGTAGACCATCTCGGGCACGATGCGGTAGTGCAGCGGCGACGGGTACAGGAAGCACTTGATGCCCGACAGCACCGGCAGCAGCAGGCCGCCGGTCAGGCCGAAGGAATGGAACACCGGCAGGGCGTTGAACACGCTGTCGGTGGGAGTGAACGCCACCCGCGCGGCCAATTGGGCGCAATTGGCCAGGATGTTGGCGTGGGACAGCACCACCCCCTTGGGCGTTCCTTCCGAGCCCGAGGTAAACAGGATCACCGCCGGGGCGTCGGGCTTGACCTTGCGCCTGCGGTGAGCCAAGCCGGCGAACGGCCCCGCGACCATGCCGGCCAGCTTGGCGCACGGGCCGATGCGGGCGCCGATCTCCTCGAGGTAAAGCAGCCGCACCTTGCCCGCCAGCGCCTCGGCCAGCGTCCCCAGCCGGGCCTGCTCGATGAAGCGGCGCGAGGTCACCACCGTGCGGATGCGCGCGGCCTCACAGGCGGCCAGCACGTTGCCGGCGCCGGTGGAGAAGTTGAGCATGGCCGGCACCCGGCCGAACGCCTGCAGGCCGAAGAACGCCACCGCGGTGGCCGAGGCGTTGGGCAGCAGCAGGCCCAGCGGCTCCCCCGGCTTGGCTTGCCGCGCCAGCACCCGGCCCAGCACCAGACTGCCAACCACCAGGCGGCTATAGGACAGCGGCTTGCGGGCGATGTCCTCCAGCGCCGGCGCATGGCCGCCGTGGATCTTGCGGGCGTCCAGCAGCGTGGCGAACAAGGTGCGGCCCTTGGGCGCGGTCTCGAACATCATGCCCGACATGACGTCGTACAGCGCGGTCCCGATACGCTGGCGCCGGGCGCGGCCCTTGACCTCCTCGGGCACATGGAAACGGCGCGGGGCCAGGATGGTGATAGTGACGGGCGGGAACCAATGGCGCCGCACCTTGCCCTTGAGGCGCGAGAACGGCGTGTACTGGGCGCCCTCGATGCGCACCGGCACTACGGGAGCGTCGGCGCGGTCGGC
>DATJKV010000123.1:0-4489 GCA_035491155.1 Magnetospirillum sp.
TCGATCGCGTGCGGGCTCATTTGCGGTCCTGGGTCAGCAGCTTGGAGGCCACGTTGATGTACTTGCGGCCGGCCTCCTGGGCCGAGGCCACCGCGTTGGGCAGCGGCTCGGAATGGCGCACGCTGGCCAGCTTGATCAACATGGGAAGATTGACCCCGGCGATCACCTCGACCTTGGCCTTGTCCATGATGGAGATGGCGAGGTTGGAGGGCGTGCCGCCGAACATGTCGGTCAGCACCACCACCCCGGCGCCATCGTCGCACTTGGCGACCTGCTCCAGGATGTCGTTACGGCGCTGCTCCATGTCGTCCTCGGGCCCGATGCACACCGCGCCCACGTTCGGTTGCGAGCCCACTACATGCTCCATGGCGGCGACCAGTTCGTCGGCCAGCCGCCCATGGGTCACAAGTACCAATCCGATCATAGCCATCCCCTTGTCAACGTCCCCCCTCCTCGAGCTCGCGGTGGCGCAGCTCGACACGGACACCCTGACCCTTCAGCCATGCCGCCAGCCGTTCGGCCACGAAGACCGAGCGGTGCCTTCCCCCGGTACATCCGGTGGCGATGGTAAGGTAGCTCTTCCCCTCGGCGGAGAAGCGCGGAAGCAACGGTGCCAGCAGGTTCGTCATTGAAGAAAAGAAATTCGAAAACGCCTCATCGGCGGCCACATATTCAGCGACGCCCTCATCCTTCCCCGTAAGCGGCTTCAATTCAGCAACATAGTGCGGATTGGCCAGGAAGCGGACGTCGAATACCAAGTCGGCCTCGCGCGGCAGGCCGTTGCGATAGGCAAACGAGGTGACGAACACCATCAGCCCGCGCCCAGCCTCCAGCCCGAAATGGCCCGCGAGAACGCGCTTGAACTCGCCCGGCTGCAGCGCGGAGGTGTCGAACACCACGTCGGCGCTGCGCTTCAGCGGAGCCAGCAGGGCGCGCTCGTGGCGGATACCGTCGATCAGCGGGCGATCCACCGCCAGCGGGTGGCGCCGCCGGGTCTCGGTAAAGCGGCGACGCAGGGCGTCGTCGTCGCATTCCAGGAACAGGATGCGCACGTCCATGCCGCGCTCGGCGCGCAAGGTGTCGATGGCCTGGTGAATGGGGTCCACGCCAAAGTCGCGGGTGCGGATGTCGATGCCGACCGCCAGCGGCCGGTTCTGCCCCTCGCCCGGACGCACCAGGCTGGACAGCAAGCCCACCGGAAGGTTGTCCACCGCCTCGTAGCCCAGGTCCTCGAGCACCTTCAGCGCCGACGTCTTGCCGGCCCCGGACAAGCCGGTGACGATCACCGCCCGCCCGGTGGGGCTGGCGGTGGGACAGGCGGGAGCGGAGGCGGTCGAATCCGTCATCACGGCCGCATTATATCTCGCGTTGCCGAAAGCATCGCAAGGCGAACCTTCGCCGGAGTGGACGCCTCGAACGCAGCCAGCGCCACACGGGGCACCATTACCCCCAGTAATTGGGCCGAGGATGGCTCGGGCAGCCGTTCCACATCCTTGGGCGCCACCAGATCCACCACCAGCGCGAGGGGGGCGCGCGGCCGGTAGGGCACCCGGATGATCCCTAAGCCTCGAACCTCCAGCAGGCCGGCAATGGTTTCGGGCACGCCGGCGAACAGACGGCCGCCGTCGATGGTGATGGCGGTCTGGTCGTCGGCCACCAGCATGGCGCCGGCGTCGATGAGGCGGAGTGCGAGGTCGGACTTTCCGCCGCCCGAGGGGCCGCGGATAAGGACGGCGTGGCCATCAATCTCGACACTGGTGGCGTGAACCAGATGCATGGGGGCCAGGGTGGAGCGGGCCGAAGGGGGAGTCAAGCCGGGCAGGCGGCAATGCCCCCTGCCCGGCCAGACGAACTCTTTCGGGCAGGCCAGTCCCGCATGCGGCGACCCTTTTCCCGCCGTTAACCCTTCCGCCCGTACCCCAATCACTGGAACGCTGGAGGGAGGTTCGCGGCATGCGGCGCAACGGCCGGATTTTGCTGGGGGTGGGGCTGTTGGGATTGGGGGCCTGGTCGGTGGGGCCGGGCCTGGTCCATCCCAGCAGCACCGACGCGGTGGTCAATGCCGAGGTGGTGACCGTGCGCGCGCCCCTCAACGGTTTTCTCGCCGACGGACTGGGTGTGGCCGTGGGCGACCGGCTGACATCGGGCCAGACCGTGGCGCGGGTCCGGGCCCTGCGGCCGGAAACCCAGCGGCGCGACGGGCTGGCGCTGGAGCTGGCGGCGCAGAAGCAATTGCTGGCGTCGCTGGCCGCCGAGGAAGCGGAGCTGGCCCGGCTTGACCACGAACTGGCGAAGCGCTCGGCCGCCTATCGCTCCGCCTCGACCGAACGGCTGTCCCACGCCCGCACCGAGTCCGAGGCGAGGTTGCAGGCGGCCGAGGCCCGCCTCGCCCGCGCCAGGGCCGAGCAGGAGCGCAAGGAAACACTGTTCGCCAAGGATTTGCTGGCCCCGGCGGCGGTGGAAAGCGCCCGTGCCGCCGCACGGGAGGCGACCGCCGACCGCGACGAGGCCAGGGCCGAGCGCGCCCGCCTCGCCGCCGAGGCCCGGGCCGTCGCCAGGGGCGCCATGGTGGGTGGGGGCGGCGACGACACCCCCTATTCCGGCCAACGCCGCGACGAGGTGCGGGTCAAGCGCGCCGGCCGCAAGGTCGAGCTGGCCCAGGCCCAGGTGCGGGTGACCGAACTAGAGCGCCAGGTGGCGGCCGAAGCCGCTCAGGCCGGCAGCTTGGCCGAACTGGGAGCGCCGGTCTCAGGCGTGGTGTGGAGCCGCTTCGCCACCGAGGGCGATGCCGTGCGCGCCGGCGACCCGGTGCTGGGCATGGTGGATTGCAACAAGCTGTTCCTGACCGCCGTGCTGCCCAAGCGCTTCTTCCCCGAGCTGAAGGCCGGCGACCGCGCCCGCGCCCGGCTGGCCGGCACCGACGAGGCGGTCGTCGCCGTGGTGGAATCGGTGCGCGCGGCCGGCGGCAGCCAGGCCAACGGCACTGCCGCCGTTACCCCTGCCGCCGAACAGGGCCGCGACGTGGTGGTGACGCTCAGCTTACGCGACGCCCATATCGGCAGCCGTTCGGACAATCTTTGCCAGGTGGGGCAACACGCCATGGTCACGTTCCAGGTCCCCGCGCTGAAGCCCCTGGTGGACGCGGTGGCCTCGGGCGTGCTGGGCGGCGGCAATGCGTCCTGAGTTCGCCCCCATCCTGCTGCTGACCGGCCTCGCCGTCCTGGTGCTGCCCGGACTGCCGCGCCACCACCGGCTGGGCCGCATTGTGGTGATGGGGATATGCCTGGCCTGCCTGGGCCAGTACCTGGTGTGGCGCCTGACCGCCACCTTGCCGCCGTTGGCGCTGAAGCCCTCGTCCTTGTGGATGTGGCTGGTGGCGACGGTCGAGGCGGCGAGCCTAAGCAACGCCATGCTCACCGCGCTGTTCCTCTCCCGCCACCGCGACCGTCGAGCGGAGGCCGATGCCGGCGAGGCCCGCCTATTCATGCGCGCCAGCCTGCCGCCGGTGGACGTGGTCATCCCCACCTACAATGAACCGCTGGAGGTTCTGGAACGCACCATCCTCGGCGCCCTGGCGCTGGATTGGCCGGAGGCCCGGGTATGGGTGCTGGACGACGGCCGTCGTCCATGGCTGGCCGAATATTGCACCGCCAAGGGCGCCCGTTGGGTAACGCGCAGCGGCGGCGACGAGGACGGCAAGGCCGGCAACCTCAACGCCTGGCTGGCCGGCGGCCTAGGCCACGCCCCTTTCATCCTGTGCCTGGACGCCGATTTCGTCCCCCAGCGGCGCCTGCTGCGCCGGGTGATGGGACTGTTCGACGACGAGACGGTGGCGCTGGTGCAGACGCCGCAGAGCTTCTTCAACCCCGATCCCATCCAGATGAACCTGCTGACCGGCGCGGCGCTGGCCGACGAGCAGCGCTTCTTCTACCATACCTTCCAGCCGGCGCTGGATGCCTGGGGCGCCTCATTCTGCTGCGGCACCTCGTTCGTAGTGCGGCGCGACCCGCTGATGGCGGTGGGCGGCATCCCCACCTGCACCGTCACCGAGGACATGATGACCACCTACGCCCTGGCGGCGCACGGGGGGAAAACGCTGTACCTGGACGAGCCGCTGTCGGCCGGCCTTGCCCCCGAGGGCCTTGCCGAATTCGTCAACCAGCGTGCCCGCTGGTGCTTAGGCACGGTGCAATCCATCCGCTCGGCCAAAGGGCCATGGCGGGCCCGAGGCCTGGGCTGGGCCCACCGGCTGTGCTTCCTCAACGCCCAGCTGTTCTGGCTGGGCACCGTGCCCATGATGCTGCTCGCCATGCTGGCACCTGTGGCCTACTGGTGGACGGGCATCCCCGCCTTCCAATCCGATCCCGTCAGCTTCCTCGCCCATTTCGGCCCCCGGGTCATCGCCGAGGCCGCCGCCATGGGCTGGGTATCGCGCTGGAGCATCATGCCGCTGTTGTCGGGTGTCGCCCCGCTGGTTGTGGCGCCCAGC
>DATJKV010000124.1:0-9138 GCA_035491155.1 Magnetospirillum sp.
GGGTTGATGCACATGACCATGCATTCGCTGACCAAGTCGGCGGTGTTCTTCTCGGTGGGCATCGTTACCCAGAACGCCGGCACCAAGCGCATCAACGAGATTTCTGGTCTGACCGAGACCACGCCGGTGCTGGGCTGGGCCTTCGTCATCGCCGTGCTGGCCATCGCCGGCCTGCCGCCCATGGGCGTGTTCATGAGCGAGTTCCTAGTGGTCAGCTCGACCTTCGCCCGCCAGCCGCTGCTGGCGGTGCCGCTGATCGTCGGCTTGCTGTTGGCCTTCGCCGCCTTGTTGATGCGCCTGCAAGGCATGGCCTTCGGCCCGCCGCCCGAGCATCCGCACCCGGCCCACGGCCGCGCCACCGGTATCTCCACCGTGCTGGCCTACACCCCCATGTGGGCCCATCTGGCCCTGGTGCTGGTGGCCGGCCTGTACCTGCCGCCGGTGCTGAACGTCTGGTTCCAGGCGGTCGCCGGAATGTTGGGGTAAGGCCATGCTGGGCAACGTCACCCTGCTCGATTTCCTGTCCATCGGCCGCGAGGTGCCCGGCCACAAGCCGTGGCCGCGCTTCCAGCTGGACCTGCCCGGCTGGCGCAGCTTCGAGGACCGCCTCGCCGCCGCCGACTGGGTTCTGCTGGCCGAATGGGCCGAGCCCAACGAGGTCCATGCCGCCTTCCGCGACGAGCAGACCGGCGACATCGCCGTGGTGTCGCATCCCTGCCTGAACCACCGCTTCGTCGCCCTGGGCAAGCGCCGTCCCGGCGCCATCCGGATGGAGCGTGCCATCCACGACCTCTACGGCCTGGCGCCGCAGGGCATTGCCGACCAGCGCCCCTGGCTCGACCACGGCCGCTGGAAGGTGAAGCATCCACTGGGAAGCCCGCGCGCCTATGACGGCGGTCCGCAGCCCTACAAGTTCCGCGCCGCCGAGGGCGACGGGCTGCATCAGATTCCAGTGGGCCCGGTCCACGCCGGCATCATCGAGCCGGGGCATTTCCGCTTCCACGCCCAGGGCGAAACCGTCGTGCGGCTGGAGGAACGGCTGGGCTACGTGCATAAGGGCATCGAAGGCCTGGTGCAGGGCAAGCCCATTGCCGACGCCGCCCGCATCGTCTCGCGCACCTCGGGCGATTCCACCGTGGCCTACGCGCTCGCCTTCGCCCAGGCGGTGGAAGCGGCGGCCAGAATCGAGGCGCCGCCGCGCGCCCAATACCTGCGCGTCCTGATGGCCGAACTGGAGCGGATCGCCAACCACCTGTTCGACATCGGCGCCATCTGCAACGACGCCGCCTTCGCCCTCATGCTCAGCCATCTGGGGGTGCAGCGCGAGCGGGTGCTGCAGGCCAATGCCGCCTGTTTCGGCCATCGCCTGCTGATGGACCGGGTGGTGCCGGGTGGCGTCGCCGCCGACCTCACCGACGAAGGCCGTGCCGCGCTGCGCGAGATGCTGCACCGGGTGAGCAAGGGTTTCCGCCGCGCCTTGCATCTGTACGAGGAGACGCCGTCGCTGCTGGATCGCACCACCGGCACCGGCGTGGTCTCCGGCTCGCTGGTGCACCGTTTCGGCGCCGGCGGCTATGTGGGCCGTGCCTCCTCGCGCGGCCATGATGCCCGCAAGGTGCCGGGTTATGCCCCCTATGCCGATCTGGATTTCGAGATCCCGGTGCGGGCCGAGGGCGACGTCCACTCCCGCATCCTGATCCGCGCCGAGGAAATCCACCAAAGCCTGTCGCTGATCGACCAGATTCTCGCCCGCATGCCAGCCGGACCGCTGACCGTGCCGTTGCCGACGCGGGCGGGCGAGGGCTTGGGAATCGTCGAGGGCTTCCGCGGCGAGGTGGTCGTCTGGGTGCGGGTGTCCGAGGCGGGTAAGGTGGTGCGGCTTCATCCCCACGATCCCTCGTGGTTCCAATGGCCGCTGCTGGAAGCCGCCATCGAGGGCAACATCGTCGCCGACTTCCCTCTGATCAACAAATCCTTCAACTGTTCCTATTCGGGGCACGATCTATGATCCCGCCCATTTCCCGCCTGCTCGCCCGCCACCTGCTGAAAGGCCCGCACACGGTGCCCGGCCCGGCGCCGTCGGCGGACGGTTTGGCCGAGCTGGTCGACGAGTTCGCCACGCAGGCACGCGGCCGCCTGGGCCGCAGCCTGGCCATCCGCGAGGTGGATGCCGGCAGCTGCAACGGTTGCGAGCTGGAACTGCACGCCGCCAACAATCCGGTCTACGACCTGGAGCGCTTCGGCATCAAGTTCGTCGCCAGCCCGCGCCATGCCGATGTGCTGCTGGTCACCGGCCCGGTGAGCCATAACATGGCCGAGGCGCTGAAGCGTACCTGGGAGGCCACCCCGGCGCCCAAATGGGTGGTGGCCATGGGCGACTGCGCCTTTGACGGCGGCTGCTTCGCCGGCTCCTACGCGGTGGCCGGCGGCGTCTCGGCGGTGTTGCCGGTGGACCTGCACATCAAGGGCTGCCCGCCCTCGCCCAAGGACATCCTGTCGGGCCTGCTGGCCCTGCTGGAGCACGTGAGGTAGACCCCTCTCCCGCGCGCGGGAGAGGGTGCCCCGCAGGGGCGGGTGAGGGAGCCGGGGACGAAGTGCTAGGGCTCGGGTACCCGTTCATGGGGAACACAGATAAACGCAGATAGCCACATGAAGCGGTGCACGGCGTCGATCACGACAGCTTGGCCCAGGCCGATAAGGACACCGCCGAGCAGATTTGCGTAGAAGCGCGCGATGCCGGCAAAAATTCTGGCCATTTCTCTCTCCGTTTTGGGTTTCCAATGGGGAGAGCCCTACACCATCCCAATCGGGTCCGCCCCGAGGGGGGAACGGGGAAAATTGCGCCGGTTGCTCGAGTCCCGCTCCAGCAGCGCGATTGAGGGGCCAAAATTTTTTTGTGGGTGCGACACCGATTCTCCGGCTCCCTCACCCTCCCACCGCTACGCGGCGGGCCCCTCCCTCTCCCGCTCTGGCGGGCGAGGGGGATTTTGCTCAGTCGTCCAGCGTCGACACGTACGCCCACAGGTCGCGCCACTGATCGGGCGTCTTGGGGCGCATCAGTTCGTCCACGTCTTCGTGCTTGCGCTGGCCTTTCAGGAACAGCTCGATCTGGGTCCTCAGGTACTTCATGTGCTGCTGCGCCAGGGCGGGCTTCTTGACGCGGCCATAGCCATCGCGGCCGTGGCATTCCATGCAATCGGCCTCGAACAGTTTCTTGCCGGCGTCGACGTCGCCCGGTTCGCGCGGAATCTGCACCGCCTGCTTGGCCAGCTTCAGGCGCTCGAACGCGTCCATGGGCACGTCGTCGGATGGCGGATGCTTGGGCGGCTTGATGGAGGCGAGGTAGGTGGCGACGTCCAGCACGTCCTTCTCGGGCAACTCGCGCTCGTTGGCGTAGGGGATCATGGGGATGTTCTCGCGCGAGCGCGTCTTGAAGGCGCGCAGCTGCTCGGCGATGTACTCGGCGTTCAGCCCCGCCACACGCGGATAGACGCCGCCGCCGCCGCCCTCGCCATACTCGCCATGGCAGGCGGCGCAGGTGCGCATGATTTCCTTGCCCTGCTCGACGTCATAGGTCCAGGTCTTGCCGTTGGGCAGCACCACCGATTTCGGCTGTTCCTGCGCCCCGGCGGCCCCTGCCGCCACCACCAGCATTCCCGCCAGCACCCACGCGCGCATGATTCCTCCTCGAATGCTCCATCGGAGGCATGTTTTGCCGGGGTATGACAAAAGCGTCTTTGAGCGCGGTCAAGTATGCGCGCCGCTGCGGATGGCCTTGATGGTGCGGGCGAAGGCGTCGGCGTCCGGGATGTGGACTTTGGAGCCGTGGAAGGTGAGCAGCCCATCCGCCTCGATTTTGCGGATGACGCGCGAGAAGGTCTCGCGCGCGATGCCGGCCATGGCGGCGATGTCCGAGCGCAGGATGGGCATCTGCACCAGCAGGGTGCCGTCGGGCTGCCGGGTGCCGAAGCACTCGGCCATCTGGCCCAGCAGCAGCAGCAGCCGTTCGGACACCGACAGGCGCATCTGCGCCAGCACCGCATCCTCGGCATAGGCCAGTTCTTGCGCCACATGGACGGCGAAGGCGCGCTCCAGCGCCCGATTGCTGGCGAAGGCCATTTCGGCGGTATCGGCGGGGATGCAGCAGACCAGGCATTCGGTGGCGCAATGGGCTGAAACCGAGTGGCCGTCCCGCGCGGCGAAGGCGCGGAAGCCCAGGGTGGCGTTGGGCGTCACCATGCGGGTTACCACGCTGTTGCCGTCGTGGTCGCCCTTGCGCAGCAGCACCACGCCGGACAGCAGGCGGAACAGCGTGGTCACGCTGTCCCCCTCGTGAAACAGCACGGTTCCCTTCGGGACGGTGCGCACGATCTTGCGGGCATTCAGCGTGCGCACGACCGAATCAGGGACCTGCGCCCAATCGGCGGGCGGCACGATGTCGCAGGTATGGCAATTGATCGCGCTCGCATCGAGCGAGGCGCAACAAGCTTGGTCGTCCATCAACTCTCCCGTTTTGATGGGCGACCATTATGCCCGAGCCTAAGGGCGCGCGGACTTGACGGAGGTTAAGTCACTTCGCCTTGGGCCGGAACACGGTGCAGACAGTTGGATCGGTTTCCAGATACGGCCCGCCGATCAGGTCCAGGCAATAGGCCGTGGCGGGAAACACCGCGTTCAGGCAGTCGGCGATGGCGCTGGGCTTGCCGGGCAGGTTGATGATCAGGCTGTTGCCCCGGATGCCGGCGGTCTGGCGCGACAGGATGGCGGTGGGGACGATCTTCAGCGAGGCAGCGCGCATCAGCTCGCCATAGCCCGGCATCATCTTGTCGCACACCGCCTCGGTGGCTTCCGGGGTGACGTCGCGCGGCGCCGGGCCGGTGCCGCCGGTGGTCAGGATCAGGCCGCAGCGCTCCACGTCGGCCAGCTCCTTCAGCGTCGCCTCGATGATCGGGCGATCGTCGGAAATGATCCGCGACACCGCCCGCCACGGGGTGACCAACGCCTTGCCCAGCCAGTCGGCCATGGCGGGGCCGCCCAGGTCCTGGTAGACGCCCTGCGAGGCGCGATCCGAGATGGTGACGAGGCCGATGGGACACGGTTCGGTCATGACGATTCCTTAGGCTTGCTCGGCGGGCGGCACGGCTTCCGCCTCGTCTTCCTCGTCCTCTTCCGGCAGCTTCAGCACGCCGGCATTGTAGTCGTAATCGAACAGCTCGGCGTAACGGCCCCAGGTAATCACCGTCTCCAGCACGCGCTCGGCCTCGTCCTGGGTAAGGAAGTCCTGCAGCTCCTGCAGGAAACGTTCTTCCGGCGCGCGGTGATCCTTGCGCTCGTCGAGGATGCGGCGGATATGGGCGGCCAGCGGGATGGAGCGCAGCAGGTGCTCGCCGAACAGCTCCTTGCGCTGGGGCGCCTCGGCTTCGACAAAGGCCTTGCCGGCCGGGGTCAGGAAGATGTCGCCGACCGCCAGGCGGGCGAGGCCCAGCACCTTCAGGCCCTCAAACAGGTGGAACAAGGCATCGTCGGGCAGCTCGGTGGCCTCGGCCAGAGCCGGCAGGTCGGCGCGGCCGCTGAACGGCGGCTCGGCGATGGTTTCCAACAGCTCGCCCATGCGATTGGGGGTGGCATCGGGCAGACGATAGCCGATGTGCACCGGCTCCACCGCGCCACCACCCGCCATGCGGGTGGACGAGGTCATCAGGCCGTAGACCTCGTCGACGATCTGGCGGAAGGCGGCCGATTCGGGATCGCGCGGATGCTCCAGCCCCACCGGGATCTCGGCGCGGACGCGGCCGGGGTCGGACGAGAACACCAGCACGCGGTCGGCCATATAGACCGCTTCCTCGATGTTGTGGGATACGATCAACATGCCCTTGGTGGAGATGCGCTGCTCGCGCCACAGCTCCAGCAAATCGTCGCGCAGATTCTCGGCGGTCAGCACGTCGAGGGCCGAAAACGCCTCGTCCATCAGCAGCACGTCGGGGTTCATCACCAAAGCGCGGGCGAAGCCGACGCGCTGGCGCATGCCGCCTGACAGTTCCTTGGGGTAGGCGCCCTCGAAGCCGCCCAGGCCGATCATCTCGATGGCCTCGGATGCGCGATCCTCGCGCTCGGCGGGCGGTACGCCCAGGGCCTCCAGGCCCAGCTCCACGTTCTGCTGCACCGTCAGCCACGGGAACAGGGCGAAGCTCTGGAACACCATGGAGATGCCCTGCACCGGACCCAGGATGGGGTTGCCGCGATACAGCGCGTTGCCGCCGTTGCAGCGCACCAGGCCGGCCATGATGCGCAACAGGGTCGATTTGCCCGAGCCCGACTTGCCCAGCAGGGCGACGATCTCGCCTTCCTGCAGGCGGAAGTTGACGCCTTCAAGCACGGTGCGCTCGCGCCGGTCGGGGGTGCGGAAGGTCTTGCGGACATCCTCGAGCAGCAGCAGCGGGGTCTGGGTCATCGCGGACCTCCTTCTAAAGATGCAGACGTTCGGCGGCCAGGGTGTACAACCGGCGCCAGACGAAGTGGTTGAAGCCCATGACGAACACGCACATCACCGCGATGCCCAGCGCGATGCGGGGGAAATCGCCGCTCTCGGTCGCCTGGGCGATATAGGAACCCAGGCCGGTGGCGACCAGCTTGGTGTCACCCCAGCTCACCATCTCGGCCACGATCGAGGCGTTCCACGAACCGCCCGAGGCGGTGATGGCGCCGGTCAGGTAGCTGGGGAAGATGCCGGGCAGGATGAAGCGCTTCCACTTCAGCCAGCCGGTCAGGCCCAGATTGCCCGAGGCGTCGCGCAGATCGGCGGGCAGCGACGAGGCGCCAGCGATGACGTTGAACAGGATGTACCACTGGGTGCCCAGCACCATCAGCGGGCTGGTCCAAATTTCCACGTTCAGGTGGAAGGTGACGATGGCCATGACCGCCAGCGGGAACATCAGGTTGGCGGGGAAGGCGGCCAGGAATTGGGCGATGGCCTGCAAGCGTCCGGCCCAGCGCGGGTTCATGCCGATCCACACGCCGATCGGCACCCATACCACCGAGGCCAATGCGATCAGGATGACCACGCGCAATGCGGTGGCGCAGCCCATCAGGAAGACTTGGCCAATCTCGGTGAAGCCGACGACGCCATGCACGAACACCGACACCCAGCCGATAGCCACGGCGACCGCCGTGATCAGGAACAGGTTCCATACCCGCTCCACCCACGCCGGAAGATGCAGGTCCACGGGGGCGGCGCGCGCCTTGATCGGGCGGTGCGGCATGACGTTCAGCAAAGCGCGCCAGGCCGCCTCGGGCAGGTGGGCGGCGGCACGGAAGAAGCGGGCGCGCTGCATCAGGGTCAGCAGCCAGGATTCCGGCACTTCCTCGCCCGGGTTCTGCTCGAACTTGAACTTGTCGGCCCAGGCCACCAGCGGACGGAAGAACAGCTGGTCATAGACCAGGATGGCCGCCAGCACCGCCAGAATCGCCCAGCCGATGGCCACCATGTCGCGCTCTTGGATGGCCAGCGCGATGTACGAGCCCACGCCCGGCAGCATGATGGTCTGGCCCGACACGGTGATGGCCTCGGACGCCACCACGAAGAACCAGCCGCCCGACACCGACATCATCATGTTCCACACCAGGCCGGGCACGGCGAAGGGCAGTTCCAGGCGCCAGAAGCGGCGCCACGCCGACAGGTGGAACATGGCCGAGGCTTCGACCAAATCGGCCGGCACGGTCCGCAGCGACTGGTACAGCGAGAACGTCATGTTCCAGGCTTGCGAGGTGAAGATGGCGAAAATGGCCGCGCATTCCACCCCCAGCAGGTTGCCGGGGAACAGGGCGATGAAGCCGGTGACGGTAATGGACAAGAAGCCCAGGATGGGGATGGACTGCAACACGTCCAGGAACGGGATTAGGATCCGCTCCAGCGCCGGAATCTTGGCGGCCAGGCTGGCATAGATCAGGGTGAAGGCGAGCGAGGCCCCCAGCGCCGCCAACATGCGCAGGGCGCTGCGCAGCAGGTAATAGGGCAGGTTGGTGGGGTCCAGCGACAGCGGCAGCGGCGCCCCCACGTCATAGGGCACGTTCATCTGCAACGCGCCCCAGGCCATCAGCGCCAGTACCCCGAAAACGATGGGCAGCAGGGCCGCGTCCCACAGATTGGGACGCAGGTCGGGGCTGACGGCGATGGTGGATGGCAGGAACGGTCGCATGTGTCAGCTCGGCAGGCAATGTCGGCGATGACATTTACCCGCTCGAAGTCACGTGTGCGAGGCCTAAATCATGACGGCGGTGTTACATCTGTAGTATTGCGGCGGGCCAGCAATCGATCGCGCTCGGCGATCATTTCCTCGAGCCCGCCATGGTCGAGCGCATCAAGCGAACGGCGCCTTTCGGCTGCACCTGAGCGTTGCAGTTCGGCAGTTCTGGCGAGCGCCACTTCGAGTTCGTCCTTGGCCTCGGTGCAGGCTTGGTCGACGACGGCGATGAAGCGCTCGACGGCGGTGACGAGGCCGCGCATGGATTCGGCGGCGCGGCGCTGCTCGGCAGCCACGCGCAGCAAAAGGAAGCGTTCGCTGGAGACAAGGTCCGCCATGGGCGTTCTCCGCCGTTGGGTTTTTGTTGCCCCGGAAACTCAGCAAAGCGCAGGTGGCAGCCCAGAGGGGCGGAACTTGCATCGGACAAACGAATGGCAGGCATGACCCCGCCAAATGCAAACGGCCACCGCCGGATGGCGATGGCCGTCATGCGGGTCCAGGCGTTACGCGCTATTCGCTGCGGCGATCGCCCAGGAACTGCAGCAGGAACATGAACAGGTTGATGAAGTCCATGTAGAGGTTCAGCGCACCCAGGATGGCCACCTTGGTGCCGTCCTCCTCGCTGTAGTTCTCGTAGTACATCTGCTTGATCGACTGGGTATCCCAGGCGGTCAGGCCGGCGAAGATCAGCACGCCCGCGCACGACACCACGAATTGCAGGGCCGAGCTGGCCAGGAAGATGTTGATCACCGAGGCGATGATCAGGCCCCACAGGCCCATCACCAGGAAGCTGCCCAGGCCGGACAGGTTGCGCTTGGTGGTGTAGCCGTACAGCGACAGGCCGGCGAAGGCCGCGGCGGTGACGAAGAAGGTGCGGGTGATGGAGACGCCGGTATAG
>DATJKV010000125.1:0-3412 GCA_035491155.1 Magnetospirillum sp.
ATGAAGCGGGAATAGGGCACACCGTACTGACGGGTGCCGGCGTTGATGCGCTGGATCCACAGGGCGCGGAAATTGCGCTTCTTCGCGCGACGGTCGCGATAGGCGTAACGCAGCGCCTTCTCGACCTTCTCGATCGCAACGCGGAAGCACGAATTGGCACGGCCGCGATAGCCCTTGGCCAGCTTCAGAATCTTCTTGTGACGGGCGTGCGCAATCACGCCCCGCTTGACGCGCGCCATTACTTAGCTCCGTTCGGCAGGTAGTATTGCTTGACCTTCTCACCATCAGCCTTGAACAGGATGAAGGTGCCACGAGCCTGGCGCTTCATGTCCTGGGGCTTCGCGGAGAGGCAGTGGCGCTTGTTGGCCACGTTACCCTTGACCTTGCCGGAGGCGGTGAGCTTGAACCGCTTCTTGGCGGCGCTCTTGGTCTTCATCTTTGGCATTTTCGCTTTCCTTATCGGTGCGAGTGTAGCGATTCAAGAGCGACAAGGCATGCCACAGGCCTTGGTCCGCTCGAGGAAGCGGCGTTTATACAGACTCGCGCAGGCGTTTGCAACAGTGTGCCTTGCTGGCATCCCGTGGCCGGGCGTGTATAGTGGCGGGTCTGGGGGGAACAGTTTTTGGGTTGAGGGATGAGCGCCACTGGCGACATCAACCGTTCGCGCGACTTATACGTCGCGTTCGCCTTCGCCGCCGCCGATCTGCTGGTGGAGGTCGAAGCCGATGGCTCCATTGCCTTCACTGTCGGCGCCGCCATGGCGCTGGCCGGCAAACCGGCACGCCTGCTGACCGGCCAGCCGCTGGCCGCGCTGTTCATCCCCGAGGATGCCGAACGGGTCGCCCGCGCGCTGGAACGCATCGACAAGGGCGAGCGCATTCGCCACCTGCTGCTGCATACCCCCGGCGCCGACGAAACCCATCCGCCCAAGCCGGTGACCCTGGGAGGCTACCGCCACCCCCACCGCCCCAATGCCCGCCTGGTGGCGCTGGCCCATGCCGGCACCTTGGACGTGCCGGCCGAAGCCCACGACCCCATCAGCGGCCTGCTGGACAAGGGCGGCTTCACCGATCTGGCCCGCAAGATGCTGTCCGAATCAGCGGCGGTGGGAGCCGATCACGCCTACCGACTGACCATGCTGGAGGTGCCACAGGTCGAGCGGGTGCGCGCCGAGGCCGGCGCTTTGGCCGCGGATGAATTCATGTCCGCGCTGGGCGGACGCCTGCGCTCCTGCTCGGTGGGCGGCGACGCCGCCGGTGAACTGGGCGACAACCGCTTCGGCCTGGTGCACGCCGCCACGGTCAGCACCGCCGCCATCGAGCAGACCATCACCGAGCTGCTGAAGACCTTCCTGCCCCAAGCCGCGCCTCCCGCCATCGCCTCCGCCTCCATGGCGCTGGACAGCGGCGGCATCTCGTCCGAAGAGGCGGCCAACGCACTGATCTACAGCCTCAACGCCTTCTCGCAATCGGGTGGCATGAGCCTGGACCAGCTGACCGCCGACCTGAAGCCCCGGCTGTCCGAGACGGTGGCGCAGATGCGCGAGATCAAGTCGGTGATCGACACCGGCACCTTCGAACTGGTGTTCCAGCCCATCGTCGATCTGTGGAACGGCGTGGTGCACCATTTCGAGTGCCTGGTCCGCTTCCCCGGCCGCGACTCGCCGTTCGAGACGGTGACCTTCGCCGAGAACGTGGGCATGGTGGGCGGCCTGGATCTGGCGATCCTCAAGCGCGCCATCGACTTCATCCGCTCGCCCATGGGCAAGCACGAGGCGCTGCGCTTCGCCGTCAACCTGTCCGGCCGTTCGCTGTCCCACATCGCCACCGCGCGCCAGTTGCTGGACATGGTGGGCGATTGCACGGACCTGCGCGGCCGACTGCTGTTCGAACTGACCGAATCGGCCGAGGTGGACGACCTGCCCGCCGTCAACGGCGTGCTGCAGATGCTGCGCCGCCAGGGCTTCCCCGTCTGCCTGGACGATTTCGGCGCCGGCGCCGCCGCCTTCCATTACCTGCGCGCCCTCCAGGTGGACCACGTCAAGATCGACGGCAGCTACATCCGCGAAATCGCCCAATCGGGCGAAAGCACTCCCTTCCTGCGCGCCATCGCCGGCTTGTGCCAGGAGATGCGGGTCGGCACCATCGCCGAGTTCGTCGAGAACGCCGAGACCACCAACCTGCTGAAGCTGCTGAAGGTGCGCTTCGGCCAGGGCTACCATTTCGGCAAGCCGATCACCCCCAAGCCCGCCGCCGAGGTTCCCCTGCGCGGCTGGGCGGTGGACAATCTGGAATGGCAGAAGGGGTTGCTGGTCTTCCGGCAGCCGGCCTGATCCCCCCAAAAAAAACAGGGCGGCCCGAAGGCCGCCCTTATAGTAATGCCGCAGCGACGGTTCTTCATGCCGCCTTCGAAGCACCTTCCACCAGGGTGACGATGTCGCCCATGATGGCCGTGATGTCGTAGTCCTTAGGCGTGTAGATGCGGGCACAGCCCGCCGCCAGCAGGGTCTTCTCGTCCTCGGGCGGGATGATGCCGCCCGCCACCACGGGAATGTCGGAGAGGCCGGCGGCACGCATGCGCTCCAGCACCTCGGTGACCAGCGGCACGTGGCTGCCCGACAGGATGGACAGGCCGACCACGTGGACACCTTCCTCCAGGGCGGCGTTGACGATCTGGGCCGGGGTCAGGCGGATACCCTCGTAGACCACTTCCATGCCGGCGTCGCGGGCACGCACGGCGATCTGCTCGGCACCGTTGGAATGGCCGTCCAGGCCGGGCTTGCCCACCAGCATCTTGATGCGGCGGCCCAGCTTGGCCGAGACCTCGTCCACGCGGCCGCGCACGGCGACGATCTTCTCGCCCTTGGCGGCGGCGGCGGCGCGGGCCACGCCGGTGGGGGCGCGGTATTCGCCGAACACCTCGCGCAGGGCGCCGGCCCATTCGCCGGTGGTGATGCCGGCATGGGCGGCAGCGATGGACGGCTCCATGACGTTGCGGCCTTCCTGGGCGGCGGCCTTGAGCTCGGCCAGCGCCTTGGCCACCGCCTTGCCGTCGCGCGACGCCTTGAACGCCTGGAGCCGCTCGATCTGCTCGGCCTCGGCGCGCGGATCCACGGTCAGGATGGCGCCGTCGCCGATGGTCAGCGGGCTGGGCTCGGTCTCGGTCCACTTGTTGACGCCGACGACGATCTGCTCGCCCGATTCGATGCCGGCGATGCGGCGCGCGTTGGATTCCACCAGCTTCTGCTTCATGTAGCTGGATTCCACCGCGGCCACGGCGCCGCCCATGCCGTCGAGACGGCCCAGCTCCTCGCGGGCGCCGGCCATCAGCTGCTCGACCTTGCGGGCGATTTCCACCGAGCCGTTGAAGATGTCGCCGTATTCCAGCAGGTCGGTCTCGTAGGCGACGATCT
>DATJKV010000126.1:0-2199 GCA_035491155.1 Magnetospirillum sp.
GCTCGGTCAAGGGTGTGGTGGGCGAGGTGGCGGAATCGGCGCAGTCCTTGCGCGGCACCGCCCAGTCTATGACCGCCACAGCGGGCGCCACCAGCGAACGCTCGGCCATCGTCGCCAGCGCCGCCCAGCAGGCCACCATGAACGTGGACTCGGTGGCCGCCGCCACCGAGGAATTGTCGGCTTCCATCGGCGAGATCGCCGGCCAGGTGGAACGCTCCAGTTCCATCGCCCACGACGCCGTCAGCACCGCCCAGCGCTCGGAGGAAATCGTGCGAGGCCTGGCGCAGACAGCCCTGCGCATCGGCGAGGTGGTGACGCTGATCAACGGCATTGCCGGCCAGACCAACCTGCTGGCGCTCAACGCCACCATCGAGGCGGCCCGCGCCGGCGAGGCGGGCAAGGGCTTCGCGGTGGTTGCCAACGAGGTCAAGCACCTGGCCAACCAGACCGCCAAGGCGACCGAGGAAATCGGCGCCCAGATCACCGCCGTGCAGGAACAGACCCGCGAGGCGGTGGCGGCCATCGAGGACGTCACCCGCGTCATCGACCAGATCAGCACCATCGCCGCGACGGTGGCGGCCGCGGTGACCCAGCAGGGCGCCGCCACCTGCGAAATCTCGCGCAATACCCAGGAAGCCGCCCAGGGCACCCGCCATGTTTCCGAGAACGTGGAGGAGGTCCGCACCGCGGCCGAGGAAACCGGCCATTCGGCGGAAAGCCTGTTGTCCCAGGCGGAAGGGCTGTCCAACGGCGCCTATTCCCTGGAGCAGGCGGTGGACCGCTTCCTGGAAGGCATCCGCGCCGCTTAATCCGCTGTCTGCGGCGCCAAAGAAAAACCCCTCCCGGCAGGCGCTGGGAGGGGTTTCTTCTTGGACGTCCCCCGAGGGGAAGAGGCGCGGAGGGTTGTGGGCCGAGAGACCTCTTGTTGTTCTTCTCTCTTCTTATTTTTCTTGGTCGGCCACGGATTTTCCCGGTTGTTATTGGCGGTTGCTGGCGGCCCGGCCGCCCAACCTTCCGCGCCCCTACCCCTCGGGGCTTGCCTCAGACCATGAACATGGCCCTGGTCACAGCCCGGTTGACCCCATACAACATCAGCACGAAGCGGTAGGGCGCCATCAGGCTTAGGCCAAAACCGGCCATGTCCCCCAGGGTGGCCAGGCCTTGCACCATGTTTTGCAGCGCACTTGGCCGATTGGACGGGGCTTCGATGCGGATGTTGGTGACGACCATCTGTCCCTCTGGGGTGGCTTGAAGTGGCGCCATAATCGCCAAAACGTCCCTTTGGACAAATTGGCCGAACGGCAATGATCCCGACCGGCCAGGGGCATAGGCCCAATAGGAAGGATAGGAATAGACATGGCCGCCACACCGGACGAGCTGTTCGCCTGTTTCTCGCGCCTGGGTATCGAGGTGACCACCCACCGCCACGCCCCCGCCTTCACCGTCGAGCAGGGCAACGAGGTGTGGGGCAACATCCCCGGGGTTCACTGCAAGAACCTGTTCCTCAAGGACGCCAAGGCGCGGCTGTGGCTGGTGGTGGCCCCCGGCGAGCGCCGCATCGACCTCAAGCGCCTGCCCGAACGTATCGGCTCGGCCCGGCTGTCGTTCGGCTCGGCCGAGCTGTTGCGCGAGGTGCTGGGAGTCGAGCCCGGTTCGGTCACTCCGTTCGCCCTGATCAACGACCGCGACCAGCGCGTTTCGGTGGTGCTGGATGCCTGGATGATGGCGCAGCCGCTGCTGAACTATCACCCGCTGCGCAACGATATGACCACCACCATCCGCGCCGACGACTTCCGCACCTTCCTGACCCACACCGGCCATCGACCCGAGGTGGTGGAGTTGTAGCCCCCGCCTTTCCGTCCCGCTTGACTCGTCCCCGGCGCCCGCGCATCCTCCGCCTGCTTCGATTTAGAATTAGAAGCATTATCCATTTTGTTCGGAGGGTTATCCCGTGCGCTTCCTGCCTTACCTCCTGGTGCTGGCCATGGCCGCCCCGGTCATCGCCTGGCTGCTGATCAACGCCCTGGTGATCAAGGGCACTGCCACCACCTTCGGCGGCAACGACCTGTATGTGGTCCTCAGCCTGGGTGGGTTCATGCTGCTGGCCTTCGGTCTGCTGGCCACCTGGATGGACCGCTTCATCGCCCGCACGCGCCGTTGACCCGGGCGAGTGGGCCGCCACAGTCGAACCCCGGCCCG
>DATJKV010000127.1:0-2230 GCA_035491155.1 Magnetospirillum sp.
CCGAGCCGCTGGGCGGCGCCCATCGCAACCCCGACTTGACCCTGCAGAACCTGTCCCAGGCCATCGACGGCGCCCTGCGCCAGCAGGCGGGCCTGGACGGCGGCGTGCTGCGGGCCAAGCGTCGTGACAAGTTCCTGGAGATGGGCCGCGCCGGCCTGGCGTAAACCGGCTGTTGGTCTTCTTCATTTATCGTCATGGCCGGGCTGACGCCCGGCCATCCACGTTCTCGAAGGCATCCCCATGACCGCCACCTCCCCCGACCTCGCAGTCGTCGTTCCGGTCAAGAACGAAGCGGACAACATCCTGCCGCTGGTGGAGGAAATCCACGCCGCCCTTGAGGGCAAGGTGGAGTTCGAGATCATCTACGTGGACGACGGCTCCACCGACGCCACCCCGGCCAGGCTGAAGGACGCCAAGGCGCGTTTCCCCCGCCTGCGCTCGCTTCGTCACCGCTTCTCCTGCGGCCAGAGCCAGGCCATCGCCACCGCGGTGAAGGCGGCGCACGCGCCGTTGATCGCCATGCTGGACGGCGACGGCCAGAACGACCCGGCCGACATCCCCAAGATGGTGGAGCGCTGGCGATCCGAGCCCGAGGCCACCCGCTTCAAGCTGCTGATCGCCGGCTGGCGCGCCAACCGCAAGGACACCGCCTCGCGCCGCTGGGCCTCCAAGGCCGCCAACGCCATCCGCGTCGCCTGCCTGAAGGACGACACGCCCGACACCGGCTGCGGCTCCAAGCTTTTCCCGCGCGCCCTGTTCCTGGACCTGCCGCGCTTCGACCACATGCACCGCTATCTGCCGGCACTGACCATCCGGGCTGGCGGCAGCGTGGTCTCGGTCAAGGTCAACCATCGCCCGCGCGGCGCCGGAGCCTCCAACTACAGCAACCTTCGCCGCGCCCTGGTGGGCATTCCCGACCTGCTGGGCGTCATGTGGCTGATGCGGCGGTCGCGCAACCCGGTGGTCGAAGCCTGCGAATGACCCCCGCCCAGTCCCATCCGCTGCTCGACCCCAAGGTGCTGCTGCGCGGCCTGGTGCTGATCGCCACCATGGTCGCGGTGGGATGGCTGCTCGAGGTGGTGGGGCTAAAATCCATGCTCGACACCGCCTGGGTCGACCACCAGGTGCGTGGCCACGGCCTCAACGGCGAGGCGCTGTTCCTGCTGGTGGGTCTGGTGGCCATCGCCCTGGGCCTGCCGCGCCAAGCCATCGCCTTTGGCGCCGGTTACGCCTTCGGCCTGTGGCAGGGCATGGGCCTGGCCCTGCTGGCCACCGTGCTGGGTTCGATCTTTACCTTCTATTACGCCCGTTTCATCGGCCGCGAGGCGCTGACCAAGCGCTTTCCCCACCGCATCGCCCGCATCGATTCCTTCCTGGCCGGCAACGAGCTGAGCATGGCCATGATCCTGCGGCTGTCGCCGGTATCCAACAACCTGGTGGCCAACATCGCCGCTGGGGTATCGGGCGTGCGGGTGGTCCCGTTCTTCCTCGGCTCGCTCGTCGGCTATCTGCCGCAGACGGTGGTGTTCGCCCTGGCCGGCGCCGGCTTCGAGTTGGACAAGACGGTCACCTGGTCGCTGTCGGCGGTACTGTTCATCGCCTCCACCATTCTGGGCATCTGGCTGTGGCGCCGCACCCGCGCCGCCAAGGGCCTGCCCGAAGAAGACGAAGGGGAAGACTGATGCCCCAGCCTGTTTACCGACGCCTCGCCTGCGCCCTGCTGATGCTGGCCCTGGCCGCCTGCCAGGGCGCCGAGTCCCCGCGTCCCACCACGACGGCCCCCACCTCGGCCATTGGCGCCGCGGTGCCGCCGTCGCCGGGCCTTGAGCGCTCGCGCAACGAAGCCAACAAGGACGACGCCTTGAAGGCGCTGCTGACCCGCCGGCTGGCCGAGCTGGACCGCCGCTCCTATCGCGGCGTCACCGTCGAGGTGTGGGGCGGGCGCGCCCTGCTGATGGGCGCGGTGAGCAAACCCGAGCAGCGCCGCAAGGCCGAGCAGGTGGCCGCCGCCACCGACGGCATCGGCGAAGTCCTGTCGGGCCTGCGCGCCCAGGTCAACGCCGACACCCTGTACACGGCCCAGGAAGACGTGACGCTGGGCACCCTGCGGGTGGTCAGTGACACGAAGGCCGCCTTCACCCTGCTGACCAGCCGCGGCTCGGTGTCGGCACCGGTCAGCGCCTGGGCGAAGACCAGTGTGCTGAGTGGTACCCCGGCCGCCGACCAGGTG
>DATJKV010000128.1:0-3630 GCA_035491155.1 Magnetospirillum sp.
AGTGTCGGTAGGCGAGCACGTGTTTATCCTCGACGCCGGCACCGGCATCCGCGCGCTTGGCCGCGATCTGATGCGCCGCCAGGTCACATCGGCCACGCTGCTGCTGACCCACACCCATTGGGATCACATCAACGGCTTCCCGTTCTTCGCCCCCGCCTTCTCGGCCGATTTCCGCCTGCGCATCATGGCCGGCCACCTGTCGGGAAAACCGGGCGGCATCCGGGCCGTGCTGGCCAATCAGATGGAAAATCCCACCTTCCCGGTGCCGCTGTCGGCCATGCATGGCACCGTGTCGTTCGACGATATCGCCGCCGGCGATACGCTGACCTTCGCCCCCGGCGCGGTGGTGCGCACGGCCCCCCTCAACCACCCTAACGGTTCGACCGCTTACCGCATCGAATATGGCGGCGTGTCGGCGTGCTACGTCACCGACACCGAGCACGTGCCCGGCCAGCCCGACCAGAACATCTTGCGCCTCATCGACGGCGCCGATCTGGTCGTCTACGACTGCACCTACACCGACGACGAATTCCCCGCCAAGGTCGGCTGGGGCCATTCCACCTGGCAGGAAGGCGTCCGCCTGTGCCAGGCCGCCGGCGCCAAGCGGCTGGTCATCTTCCATCATGACCCCGACCACGACGACACCTTCATGGCCCGCATTGAGGAAGAGGCGCGCAAGCTGTTCCCGGGCACCATCGTGGCGCGGGACGGCATGGAACTGCTGATGGGGTAGCGGGGGCAGCGCAGCCCCCAAAGAATCAGTGCGGATAGACGTGGATGGAGACGCGTCTGTTCAGTGACTGGTTGACCGGCAGGGGCGTGCCGTCTTCGCGGTGGTTGGGCACGCGTGGCGAGAACTGGCCGAACGAGGACATGGTCATGCGCTGTTCGGACATGCCCATGCCGGTCATCGCCCGCATGGCCGCCAGGGCGCGGGCGGCGGCCAGTTCGAAGTTGTTCTGGAATTGCGGGGTCTTTACCGGGGTGTCGTCGGTGTGGCCCTGCACCTCGATGCGGTAATTGGCGAAACGCTCGTTACTGAGCGTGTCGGCGATGCCCTTGATGATGGGCATGATTTCGGGCCGCATCTCGGCCGAACCGGGCTTGAACATGGCGTTGGCGTCCAGGTTCAGCACCACGCCGCGTTCGTCGCTGCCCACGTCGACAGCGTCGTCGCCGCCGCGGGTGGCGCTGACCACCTGGGCCAGTTCCTTGCGCGCGTTTTCCAGGGGCGTGCTGGCGGTGCGTTTGCCGATGTCCCTGGCCATGCCCGACTGCACCTTCTCGTACATGTTGGCGTCCACCTTGGAAATGGCGGCCAGCATGACGAAGAAGGCCATGACCAAGGTGATCATGTCGGCGTAGGAGAGCAGCCAGTCCTCCAGCGGCTCTTCGTTCTTGGCGTGGAAACGGCTGCTCATCGCTTGGCAACCCTGTCGATGTCGAAGTGGATGGTTGGATCGAGGTAGGAGTTCATGGCGTCTTGAATGAAGCGCGGGCTCTTGCGCTCGGCCATCATGGCCAGACCCTCGGCCACCAGCAGGCCGCGGAAGCGGATGATGGATTCGCGCTGATGCACCTTGTTGGCCGCCGGCATCAGCACCATGCGGGCGAACAGCACGCCGTACAGGGTGCCCAGCAGGCCCACCGCCATGCCGGGGCCCAGCTGGGACGGATCGGTACCCATGTTGTCCAGCATGACGACCAGGCCCACCAGGGTGGCAATCATGCCGAAGGCGGGCGCGTTCGACGCCATGTACTTGAGGATCTCGGTGGGCACCGTGTGGCGCTGGAAAGCGGTCTCCACCTGGTTTTCCAGCAGATGGCGGACCTCGGGCCCGGAATAGCCGCTGACCACCAGATTGACGCCGAAGGCCAGGAAGGCGTCCTGCTTGCGCAGGGATTTGGTGTCGGATTCCAGCGCCTGCAGGCCGCTCTTCTGCACCATGTAGGACCAGCGGATGACGCGGGCGACCTCGTTGGTCAGCATGCCGCGCGCCATGCGGGGCGAGAAGAAGATGGCCTTGATCAGGCTGAGCGCCTGGAACACATAGCGCACCTCGAAGGCGACGAAGGTGGCCGACAGGGTGCCGCCCACCACCATGACGAAACCAAGTGCGTGTAGGAACACAAAGTAATTCGCCGTCGATGCGACGATGGCGCCAACGAACAACGCCAGACTCAGCACGAAGCCCAGGATGGTAGGTAGTGACATGAGCCTGAGATCCCCTGAACCGGCCGCTTCTTCGGCCGTCGGTGAGCATTTTGTGCCAAAGTGATGGCCCAGGCAATACGTTCGGCTGATTTTGTGCGTATCGCATGCTTGCGCATCCGTACGGTTGCCGTAGACTGCCGGGCCCGATCGCTTTGATTTTCTGCTTGGGAAAGGGAGCTTGATGGTGTTTTCCGCGCCCAGCGCGGTGCATGGAGCGCTGCTCGGCACCATCGTGCTGGCCCTGGCCATGGCCTTCGTCGGCCGGTCGGCGGGGGCTCCGCGCGGTCTGGCGCTGTTCGCCGGCGCCTTTGCCCTGCACGTGGTGCGCTACGGCCTGCTGCTGTTGGAGGGCTGGCTGGGGCCGATGGTCACCGTGACCATGGCCGAGGCCGCCCATGCCGGATCGGGCGTGGTCATGCTAGCCGCCACCCTGGTGGAGCTGCGCCGCAACCCGCCGCGCCGTACCCTGCTGGGGGCCTGGGCGGGCATGGTGGCGGCGCTGGCGCTGCTGGTGCCCATGGTGGGCGCCCCGTTGGTCACCATCGGCGTCAGCCTGTTCGTCGGCGCCACCATGATGGGGGCGGCGGCGGCCTTCTTCGTGCGCTCGCGCAAGGCGCCGGGGGCTGGCTACAAGGTGGTGGCGGTGCTGCTGGTAATGTGGGGGCTGCACAAGTGGGACACCCCCTGGCTGCTGGAGGCCGGCTGGCTGCAGCCCTACGGTTTCCTGCTCACCGAGGCGCTGGCCATTTGCCTGGGAGTGGCGCTGCTGCTGGCCTCGGACCGCGAACGTCGCGCCGCCGAGCTGGTGTCGCGCCGCCGCGCCGAATCGCTGCTGCGCCTTCAGGCCGAGGCCATCGAGGCAGCCGCCAACGCCATCTTCATCACCGACCGCTCGGGCCGCATCGAATGGTGCAACGCCGCCTTCACCCGCCTGTCGGGCTGGCGGGCCGAGGAGGCGCGCCGCCGCCCGGCCCGGCGCCTGCTGATGGGCCGCGAGCGTGACCGCCGCCTGATGGAGGCCATTGAGCACGGCCGCACCTGGCGCGGCGAGCTGTCGTTGCGGCGCAAGGACGGCACTCTCTACATCGTCGACCAGACCATCACGCCCATCGCCGACGAGAAGGGCAGGGTGGCCCATTACGTGGTGGTGCAGGAGGATGTCACCGAGCGCCGCCAGGCCGAGGAGCGCATCCGCTTCCTGTCCAACCATGACGCGCTGACGGCTCTGCCCAATCGGCTGCTGTTCCGCGAGCATCTTCAGCGCGCCATCGCCCGCGTCCGCGCCGAGCGCGGCGGGCTGGCGGTGCTGTTCCTGGATCTCGAGGACTTCAGCCACTACAACGACGTGCTGGGCCATGACGGCGGCGACCGGTTGTTGCTGGCGCTGATTGAACGGCTGATGGCGGTGGCGCGCG
>DATJKV010000129.1:0-5333 GCA_035491155.1 Magnetospirillum sp.
CGGCGGCCCCACCTTTCGCCAGCAGACGGTGCACGGTGGCATCGGCGTCGTGCACGGGCACCCCGAGCCGGCGCAACATGGCAGCGGCGGTGCTCTTGCCCATGCCGATGGAGCCGGTGAGGCCGAGGATCTTCATCTCACCCCAGCACGAAGTCGCGCAGCGCCGGGGTCACCTCGGGGCGGGTGCCAAACCAGGCTTCGAAGCCGGGCACCGCCTGCCACAGCAGCATGCCCAGCCCATCCACCACCGTGTTGCCGCGCCCGGCGGCGGCGGCCAGCAGGTCGGTGATGAGCGGGGCGTAGACGATATCGTTGACCACCGCATGGGGGGGCAGGGGGCCCAGGTCGATCTCCAGCTTAGGCTGGCCGACCATGCCCAGGGTGGTGGTGTTGACCAGCAGGGCGGAATCGGCCATGGCCTTGCCGACCTGATCCCAGCCCATGACCGAGATCATACCGCCGATATCGGCCGCCACCTGTTCGGCGCGGCCCACCGAGCGATTGATCAGGCGGACTTCCGGCACGCCGGCATCCACCAAAGCGGCGCATACCGCCCGGGCGGCGCCGCCGGCGCCCAGCACCACCGCCGGGCCGGCCTCGGCCTTCCAGGCGGGGGCGTTATGGCGCACGTTCTCGATGAAGCCGAAGGCGTCGGTGTTGCGACCTTCGATGCTGCCGTCGGCATGCACCACCAGGGTGTTGACCGCGCCGATGCGCTTGGCCAGCGGCTCCACCATGTCGGCGAGCTGAAGCGCCTGCTCCTTATGCGGCACGGTGACGTTGGCGCCGACGAAGCCCATGCGCGGCAGCACCTCGAGCACCTGCTGGAAATCCTCGGGCCGCACCGGCAGCGGCACATAGGCGCCGTCGATGCGCAGATGCTCCAGCCAATAGCCGTGCAGACGGGGCGAACGGGAATGGCCCACCGGCCAGCCGATGACGCCGGCCAACTTCGCCTTGCCGGAAATGGTCATGACAGCAGCTCTCCGTTCTCGCGCAGGAAATCGAGCAAAGCCAGCAGGGGCAGGCCGAGAATGGTGAAGAAGTCCCCCTCGGTCAGCATGAACAGCTGCGCCCCCAGCCCTTCCAGCTGGTAGGCGCCCACCGAGGACAGCACCGCCTCGCCCGCCTGGTCCAGATAACTATCGAGGAAGGCGTCGGAGAAACGGCGCATGGTCAGTTTCGCCGACTCGGCGTGGTGCCACAGGCGCTGTCCGTCGCGCACCGCCACCACCGCCGAGGTCAACCGATGGGTCTTGCCGCGCAGGGCACACAGCTGCTCGCGTGCCTGCTCGCGGCTGTCCGGCTTGTCGAACCAGGCGCCGTCGCAATCGAGCATCTGGTCGGCACCGATAACAATGGTGCCGGGATGGCGGGTAGCGACGCGGGTCGCCTTCAATTCGGCCAATACCTCGGCCACGCGGGCGGGGTTGCCGGTCTCGGCCCGCATGGCCTCCTTCACCGCGGCCTCGTCCACCGGCGCGGTGTCGACCACGAAGCTCACCCCGACTTGCTCCAGCATGGCCCGCCGGGTGGCGGAACCCGAGGCCAGAATGATCACTTCTTGCCCTCCTGCTTGGCCACATGCTGGCCGTGCAATTGGATGATGGTGGCCGAGGCCTCCTCGATGGACCGCCGGGTCACGTCCACCACCGGCCAGCCGTGGCGCGAGAACAGGCGCCGGGCGGCAGCCACCTCCTCGCGCACCTTCTCGAACTGGGCGTAGTCGGATTCCTCGTCGTGATTGAGGAAGCGCAGCCGCGCACGGCGGATGTCGGACAGGCTCTTGGGGTCCTTGGTCAGGCCAACCACCAGCGGCCGGCGCAGGTTCTCCAGCTCGGGCGGCAGCGGCACGCCGGGAACCAGGGGATAATTGGCGCATTTATAGCCGCGGTTGGCCAGATACATGCAGGTGGGCGTCTTCGAGGTGCGCGACACGCCGATCACCACGATGTCGGCGTCCTCGACGTCCTCCAACAGCTGGCCGTCATCGTGGTTCAAGGTGAACTGCATGGCGTCGATGCGGGCGAAATACTCGGCGTCCAGCTGGTATTGGCGGCCGGGGGTGGCATGCATCTCGGCGCCCAGATAGCCGGCCAGCGCGCCGAGCACCGGGTCGAGCACCGGGATGCAGGGCACGTGCATGCGTCGGCAAGCCTCCTCGAGAAGGCCGCGCACGGCGGTATCGACCAAGGTGAACAACACGATGCCCGGGTTCTCCTCGATGCCGGTGATGACCCGCTCGACCTGGCCCTGGCTGCGCACCAGCCACCAATTGTGCTGGATCGCCTGCACGCCTTCGAACTGGACCATGCAGGCGCGGGTCACGGAAGTGACGGTTTCGCCGGTGGCGTCGGACACCAGATGAAGATGGAAGCTGCGCATGGACCTGTGGATACCCATGAATCGTGTGGATAAGCCGGGTGTTCCGGCGAAGCCCGAAAATTCCACACCCATTGGGGTGGAGTCTTCCGCCCATCGACCCGGATGGGGACGAGATGGCGAGGCATGCCGAAGAATAGCGTGAATCGCTGTTGGCGACACCCGCTTTCCCCGTTTTCCACCTCTTTCGGATTACCTCGAAGGTGAGAGCTGCCTTACCCGTCGGCGAGTCCTTGCACCGTTCGTCCACAGCTTTGACCAAGGTCATGGGAGAATCGGGATAGGGCTGGGGATCATTTGTGGACAAAGTCCAATCCCCGATGTCCACAGGCACCCACTATCTCAGCCACCTTTTCTCATAGAAACAAACCTTGTATGACCTATGCCCGGATAAACCCCGAAAGGCCCGCCGTGACCGAGACGTCCAAGAAGCCGTTCCTTCGCGCCCTTGCCGGTGAAACCCTGACGCCGCCGCCTTTCTGGCTGATGCGGCAGGCGGGCCGGTATCTCCCCGAGTACCGTGCCACCCGCACCCAGGCCGGCAGCTTCCTGGACCTGTGCTACAATCCGGAGCTGGCGGTGGAAGTGACGCTGCAGCCGTTGCGCCGCTATGGCTTCGATGCCGCCATCCTGTTCTCCGACATTCTGGTGGTCCCCGATGCCTTGCGGCAGCGGGTTGCCTTCCGCGAAGGCGAAGGTCCGGTGTTGACGCCGATTCGCTCGGCAGAGGATCTGAGTGGTCTCGACATCTCGGGCCTGCACGACCACCTGGCTCCGGTCTACGCCACGGTGAAGGGGCTTTCAGCGGCCATTCCCACCTCGACGGCGCTGATCGGATTCGCCGGCGCGCCGTGGACGGTGGCCACCTACATGATCGAGGGCGGCGGCTCGAAGGATTTCAGCAACACCAAGCGCATGATGTGGGGCCAGCCGGAGCTGTTCGAGCGGCTGATGGCGCTGTTGGTCGAAGCCACCGGCCAGTATCTGATCCGACAGATCGACAACGGCGCCGAGGCTATCCAGATTTTCGATACCTGGGCCGGCGCCCTGCCCGAGACCGAATTCCGCCGCTGGGTGATCGAGCCCGCCCGCCAATTGGTGGAACGCATTCATTCCGAGCGCCCCGGCGTGCCGGTGATCGGCTTCCCGCGCGGCGCCGGCATCCTGTACGAGGCCTATGTGACCGAGACCGGCGTGGACGGCGTATCGCTGGATTCCTCGATTCCGCTCGACTGGGCGGCCGAGAAGCTGCAGTCCAAATGCACCGTGCAGGGCAATCTGGACCCCATCCTGGTGGTGGCGGGCGGCGAGGCGCTGGATGCCGGCATCGACCGCATCCTCAAGGTGCTGGGCAAGGGGCCGTTCATCTTCAATCTGGGCCACGGCATCATTCCGCCGACCCCGCCGGAGAACGTGGCGCGGCTGGCCGAGCGGGTGAAGGGCTGGCGAGGATAGGGATTTTGGCCTTGGGGTTGGCTGATGGAGCGAGGCGAAGCCGAGGGACTGGGCCGCTGAGGCCCCGCGAGCTTATGCGAGCGAGAGCCAAGGGCGCGGAGGCGCCCGCCCGGCCTTTGAGGGCGAACCAATGACCACCAAAACAGCCGTGGTGCTGTTCAACCTGGGCGGCCCCGATTCGCTGGAAGCGGTAGAGCCGTTCCTGGCCAACCTGTTCAACGATCCTGCCATCATCGGCGCGCCGGGGCCCATCCGCCGGCTGCTGTCGCGCCACATTTCCAGGAAACGCGGCCCGGTGGCGCGGGAAATTTACGCCCAGCTGGGCGGCAAGTCGCCGCTGGTGGAGGAAACCGCCAAGCAGGCGGCGGCGCTGGAAGCGGTCTTGGGCGAGGGCCACAAGGTCTTCGTCGCCATGCGCTACTGGCACCCCTTTGCCTCCGAGGCCCTGGCGGCGGCGAAAGCCTGGGGGGCGGAGCGGGTGGTGCTGCTGCCGCTCTATCCGCAATTCTCCACCACCACGACGCGGTCATCCTTGCGCGAATGGCGTCAGCTGGCGGCCAGCTGGCAAGTCGCTACCGAGGCGGTGTGCTGCTATCCCGATGAACCCGGCCTGGTCTCGGCCATAGCCCAACTGGTGCGTGCCGGCTATCAGCAGGCCGAGCGCGCCGGCAGACCTCGTATCCTGTTCTCGGCCCACGGCCTGCCGCAGCGTGTGGTCGACAAGGGCGATCCGTACCCCAAGCACGTGGAACAGACGGCCCGCGCCGTCATCGCCGCCCTGGATATGGGCGAGGTGGACTGGATGCTCTGCTACCAAAGCCGGGTCGGCCCGCTGAAATGGATCGGCCCCTCGACGGAAGAAGCGCTGGAGCGTGCCGGTGAGGATGGCGTGCCGGTGGTGGTGGTGCCTATCGCCTTCGTCTCGGAGCATTCCGAAACCCTGGTCGAGCTGGATATCGAGTATCGCCACCGTGCCGAGAGCTTAGGCATTCCGGCCTATGTGCGGGTGGCGGCTGTGGGGCATCACCCTGACTTCATCGCCGGCCTGGCTCGGCTGGTGCGCGATCCCGGCTCCCTACGCGGCCGTGGCTGTGCCGGCGCCGGAGGGCGTTGCCCGTTCCAGGAGGAAGCATGACCGGCGAAGGCTATTTGTGGCTGAAGGCGCTCCATGTCATCGCGGTGATCTCGTGGATGGCGGGGCTTTTGTACCTGCCCCGCCTGTTCGTCTATCACTGCGAGCATAAGCCCGGCTCGGCCACCTCGGAGCAGTTCAAGGTGATGGAGCGGCGCCTGCTCAAGGCGATCATGACTCCGGCGGCCGTGGTGGCCTGGGGCGCCGGCCTGTCGCTGGCCGTCATCGGCGGCCTGTTCCATGACGGATGGTTTCACGTGAAACTAAGCCTCGTGGTGCTGATGACCGTGGCCCACCACATGATGGTGCGTTGGAAGAACGACTTCGCTTCCGACCGCAACACCAGGCCGCCACGCTTTTTCCG
>DATJKV010000130.1:0-2322 GCA_035491155.1 Magnetospirillum sp.
GAGGCGTCCAAGCGGGTGCCCTATTCCATCCAGCACCGCCATCCCGATATTCCGTGGGCGCGTATCGGCGACATGCGCAACATCCTGGTGCACGAGTACCACTCGGTGGACCCCGAAATCGTGCTGGATGCCGCCTGCAACGATTTGCCGCCGCTGGTCGGGCCGCTGAGGGCGGTGCTGGCCGACTCCCAGGCGGACGCTCCGGCCGAGGGGGCCGCCCATGTCTGAGGTCACCGTGCTGACACTCCCCCCGCTGGCGCTGGCCGGACTATTCCACCGGGGGCCTTACGAGCAGTTGGGCGATGCGTTCGCCGAGCTGGTCCAGTGGGCCGAGGCTAATAACGCCTTCCGGCCCGACACCCGGGTCTTCAGCATCGGCTACGACAATCCGGCCCTGGTTGCGGCGCAAGACCTGCGTGCTCATGCCTGCATGACCCTGCCGGCGGGGATGGTGCCGAACGGCGTGGTCGAGCCCGTTTCCCTGGCGGGCGGACGCTACGCCACGCTGGTGCATCGTGGACCTTATTCCGAGCTGGGGCAGGCCCATGCCTGGCTGAACGGGCAATGGCTGCCGGCCAGCGGCGAGCGGCGCGGCGAAGGGCCTTGCTCCGAGGAATACCTCAATGATTGCCGCGTGCTGCCGCCTGAGCAATGGCTGACGCGCATCCACCTGCCGCTCGCGGGGGCATGAGCCCGCTTTCCATCCTCATCACCGGCGCCTCCTCCGGCCTGGGGGAGGCGCTGGCGCGTCATTACGCCGCTCCCGGAGCGACCCTGTTCCTGTCGGGCCGCGATGCCGGCCGGTTGGAGAATGTGGCGGGCGAGTCGCGGGCCAAGGGGGCCGAGGTGCATGTCGAGGTGCTGGACGTCACCGACGCCGCCCGCATGGCCGAATGGATCGAGCGCTGTGACGCCATGCGGCTGTTGGACCTGGTCATCGCCAATGCCGGCATCTCGGCCGGCACCGCCGGCAGGCACGAGGGGCCGGCGCAGACGCGGGCCATCTTCGCCGTGAATGTGGACGGGGTGTTCAACACCGTGCTGCCGGCCATGGAGCTGATGAGGGCGCGCGGCCATGGCCAGATCGCCCTTGTCAGTTCCCTGGCCTCGTTCCGGGGCATGCCGGGCGCGCCCGCCTATTGCGCCTCGAAGGCGGCGGTGCGGGTGTGGGGCGAAGCCTTGCGCGGCGAACTGGCTAAGGACGGTGTCCGCGTTTCGGTCATCTGCCCCGGCTTCGTCACCACCCGCATGACGGCGGCCAACGACTTCCCCATGCCGTTCCTGATGGGGGCGGACAAGGCGGCGCGCATTATGGCCGACGGGTTGGCCCGCAACATGGGGCGCATCAGCTATCCCTGGCCCATGGCGGCGTTAAGCTGGCTGACGGCGGCGCTGCCCGACAAGGTGATGGACTGGCTGGCCCGCCGGCTGCCGGCCAAAGGCGCCGACTGAGGCGCTTGGTCATACCACTTGGCGGGAGCCGTTATCGGCCTATAATCCGTGAGGCAGCAATCTTTGGCTGCGGAGGAGGCCCACATGCGCATTCTGGTTCTGGGCGCCGGCGCGACCGGTGGCTATTTCGGCGGCTGGCTGGCCCGCACGGGGGCGGACGTCACCTTCCTGGTGCGGCCCAAGCGGGCCGAGTCGCTGGCCCGCACCGGGCTGGTCATCCGCACGCCGGAAGGCACCGAGCAGTTTCCGGTCCGCACGGTAACCGCCGATGCCATCGACGCGCCGTACGACGTCGTGCTGCTCAGCTGCAAGGCCTACGACCTGGACAGCGCCATCGCTTCGGTGGCGCCGGCGGTGGGGGCGGGGACCACGGTGGTGCCGCTGCTCAACGGCCTGGCCCATTATCCGGTGCTGGACCGCGCCTTCGGTGCCGACCGGGTGCTGGGCGGCCTGTGCCACATCTTCGGCTCGGTGGGCCCCGAGGGCGAGATCATCCGCAACAGCCCGTTGCACCGCTTCACCATCGGCGAGCGGGCCGGCGGCATGAGCCCCCGTGTCGAGGCGCTGGCGGCCATCTGCGCCAAGGCGCCGTTCGACACCGTCGCCAGCACCAACCTAATGCAGGCGGCATGGGAGAAGTTCAGCTTCCTGGCGGCGCTGGCCGCGTCTACCTGCCTGATGCGGGCCAGCATCGGCGCCATCATGGCCACCGAAGGCGGCGAGACCTTCCTGCGTGGACTTTATGCCGAAACCCGCTCGGTTGCGCAGGCCGCCGGCCACGATCCCAGCGAGGCGACCCGCGCCGAGGCGTTGGGCCTGCTCACCGCCGCGGGCTCGGCAGCCACCGCCTCCATGCTGCGCGACATCGAA
>DATJKV010000131.1:0-3275 GCA_035491155.1 Magnetospirillum sp.
TGGGTGCTGGACCACGCGCGGCTGACCCTGGCGGTGGCGGTGGCCACGCTGGGGCTGACGGTGGTGCTGTACATCGCCATCCCCAAGGGCTTCTTTCCGGTGCAGGACACCGGTCTGATCCAGGGCATCACCGAGGCCGACCAGTCCGTCTCGTTCGCCGCCATGGCCGAGCGCCAGCAGGCACTGGCGGCGGCGGTGCTGCGCGACCCGGATGTGGAGAGCCTGTCCTCGTTCATCGGCGTCGACGGCACCAACATGACGCTCAACAGCGGCCGCATGCAGATCGTGCTCAAGCCGCGCGACGACCGGAAAGCCAGCGCCAGCGACATCATCCGCCGCCTGACCGCCGAGACCTCTGGCGTGCCCGGCACCCGCCTGTACATGCAGCCGGTGCAGGACCTGACGGTGGACGCCACGGTCAGCCGCACCCAGTACCAATTCACCCTTGAGGACGCCAATCCCGAGGAATTGTCGCAATGGGGGGCGCGCCTGCTGGAGCGCCTGCACGACGTGCCGCAGATCGAGGACGTGGCCAGCAACGCCCAGGACAAGGGCCTGGCGGTCAGCATCACCATTGACCGCGACACCGCCGCCCGCTTCGGCATCACCCCAGCTACCGTGGATAACGCGCTGTACGACGCCTTCGGCCAGCGCATCGTGTCGACCATCTTCACCCAGTCCAACCAGTACCGGGTGATCCTTGAAGCCGATCCCAGCCTGCAGAATTCGGTGGCGGCGCTGTCTTCCATCCATCTGCCGTCCTCGGGAGGAGGGCAGGTGCCGCTGTCGGCCATCACCTCGGTGGTGGAGCACCAGGTGCCCTTGCAGGTCAACCACCTGGGCCAGTTCCCCTCCACCACGATCTCGTTCAACCTGGCCCCCGGCGCTTCGCTGGGCCAGGCAGTGGAGGCAATCCAGCAGGCCGAGGTGGATATCGGCATGCCCGCCAGCATCCTGACCCGTTTCCAGGGCGCCGCGCTGGCCTTTCAGGCAAGCTTGGGCAACCAACTGCTGCTCATCCTGGCGGCCATCATCACCATGTACATCGTGCTGGGCGTGCTCTACGAGAGCACCATCCACCCGGTCACCATCCTGTCCACCCTGCCGTCGGCGGGCATCGGTGCGCTGCTGGCGCTGATGGCGGCGGGCAGCGATCTCGGCATCATCGGCATCATCGGCATCATCCTCTTGATCGGCATCGTCAAGAAGAACGCCATCATGATGATCGACTTCGCCCTGGACGCCGAACGCAACGAGGGCTTGCCGCCGCGCGACGCCATCCATCAGGCCTGCCTGCTTCGTTTCCGTCCCATCCTGATGACGACCATGGCGGCCTTGCTGGGCGCGCTGCCGCTGATGCTGGGTACCGGCACCGGCTCGGAACTGCGCCATCCGTTGGGCGTCTCCATCGTCGGCGGCCTGATCGTCAGCCAGCTGTTGACCCTGTTCACCACCCCGGTGATCTATCTGGCGTTCGACAGCCTGGCCCGCCGGCTGCGCACCGATACCGCAGGGGAGGCGGCGGAATGAACCTTTCCGCCCTCTTCATCTCGCGCCCCATCGCCACCACGCTGCTGACCCTGGGTGTGGCGCTGGCGGGCGTGATGGCGTTTTTCCTGCTGCCGGTGTCGCCGCTGCCCCAGGTGGAGTTCCCCACCATCATCGTGCAGGCGTCCATGCCGGGCGCCAGCCCCGACACCATGGCCACCAGCGTGGCGACCCCGCTGGAGCGGCATCTGGGCCGCATCGCCGACGTCACCGAGATGACCTCGTCCTCGTCGGTCGGCAACACCCGCGTCACCTTGCAATTTGGCCTCAATCGCGACATCGACGGCGCCGCGCGCGACGTGCAGGCCGCCATCAACGCGGCGCGCGCCGACCTACCCACGGCGCTGCGCAGCAATCCCACCTATCGCAAGGTCAATCCGGCCGACGCGCCGATCATGATCCTGTCGCTCACCTCGCAGACGCTGAGCCGGGGGCAGCTTTACGATTCGGCGGCGACGGTGCTGCAACAGAAGCTGTCCCAGGTGGAGGGGGTGGGGCAGGTGACCGTGGGCGGCTCGTCGCTGCCGGCGGTGCGGGCCGAGCTCAATCCGCGCGCCCTGTTCAAGTACGGCATCGGGCTTGAGGACGTGCGCGCCGCCCTGGCGGCGGCCAACGCCAACACGCCCAAGGGCGCCATCGACGAGGGTGGCCGACGCTATCAGATCTACACCAACGACCAGGCCCGTCGCGCCGACGAATACCGCCCGCTGGTGATCGCCTATCGCAACGGCAACGCCGTGCGCCTGTCGGACGTGGGCGACGTGGTGGATTCGGTCGAGGATCTGCGCAACCTGGGCCTGGCCAACGGCCAGCCTGCCGTGCTGGTCATCCTCTACCGCCAGCCCGGCGCCAACATCATCGAAACGGTGGACCGGGTGAAGGCGCTGCTGCCCCAGCTGCGCGCCTCCATTCCTGCCGACATCGACCTCAACGTGCCCATGGACCGCACCACCACCATCCGCGCCTCGCTGGCCGATGTGGAGCGGACGCTGGCGCTGTCGGTGGCCCTGGTCATCGTGGTGGTGTTCGTCTTCCTGCGTGACGCGCGCGCCACCTTCATTCCCAGCGTGGCGGTGCCGGTGTCGCTGATCGGCACCTTCGGCGTCATGTATCTGCTGGGCTACAGCCTGAACAACCTGTCGCTGATGGCGCTGACCATCGCCACCGGCTTCGTGGTGGACGACGCCATCGTCGTGCTGGAGAACACGGTGCGCCACATCGAGGCCGGCATGCCGCGGCGCCAGGCGGCGCTCCAGGGCGCCCGCGAGGTGGGCTTCACCGTGCTGTCCATGAGTCTGTCGCTGATCGCCGTGTTCATCCCCATCCTGCTGATGGGCGGCATCGTCGGCCGGCTGTTCCGCGAATTCGCCGTGGTGCTGTCGGTCGCCATCCTGGTGTCTCTGGTGGTGTCGCTGTCCACCACGCCCATGATGTGCTCGCGCCTGCTTACCAGCCGGCCGGCGTCGGAGCGCTCGTCCTTCTACCGCCTGAGCGAGCGCTGGTTCGCCGCGCTGCAGGAGCATTACGCACGCTCGCTGGCTGTGGCGCTGCGCCATCCGCTGCTGACCGTGATCGCCCTGTTCGCCACCATCGGCCTCAACGTGTATCTGTTCACCGCGGTGCCCAAGGGGTTCTTTCCGCAACAGGATACGGGCCGGCTGTCGGGCTCCATCCAGGCGGATCAGAGCATCTCGTTCCAGTCCATGCGACAGAAGCTCACCGCCTTC
>DATJKV010000132.1:0-3992 GCA_035491155.1 Magnetospirillum sp.
GATGTCACCAGCACCACGGGCACGGCGCCCAACCGGGGATGGGCCCGGATGGCGGTCAGCAGACCGAACCCATCGAGCCGGGGCATTTCAACGTCACTGACCACCACGTCGGGGGACAACTCCTCCAGGCGGTTCAGGGCATCGCGCCCATCCACCGCGACCTCCACCCGATATCCGTGGGTTTCCAGGATGCTTCTTTCAAGGGTCCGCGTGGTGATGGAATCATCCACCACCATCACCAGGGGCGAGCGCTTGGGCGGCGGTTCGGCCAGGACCTCGGCCGCCTGCGAACCGCGCACCCGGAGCCCGGCCGGGGCCAATACAAAGGCGAGCACACCCTGCTCCAGGGTCACGGTGCCCGCCAAGCGGGGATCGTCGGCCAGAGGCGCTTCCAGCGGCGCCACCGGGAGCTCGCGCACCTCGCTGACGCTGTCCACCACCAGCCCTACCAGTTCAGTGGCGCTGTGGACCAGCACCGCCAGAAGCCTGTCGCGCACCGGAGGATGACCAGGCAGACCCAGCAGGATGCCGAGCTCAGCCAGCGGCACCTCCCGCCCGTCGATGAGCACCAACACCTCACCGTCCACGCGCACCGGCGCGCTGGCCGGCAGCTCCACCAGCCGCGACACCGATTGCGACGGCAATCCGAAAGTCTGCCCATGGACGCATACTAGCACCAGGCGCTGGGCCAGGGTGCCCACCGGCACCGACAGCACCACCTCGGTGCCATTGCCAGGTTGGGACACGACCCGCACCTGTCCCTGCAGGCGGTCGGCGACACGGCGCACGATGGCCATGCCCATGCCCCGCCCCGCCGCGGTCGTCAGGCTTTCGGCGGTGGATAGGCCGGGCAGGAAGACCAGCTGGCGCAGCCGATCCACCTCGGCGCGCTCGGCCTGTGCGGCGGTCATCACCCCGCGCGCCACCGCCTCGGCGGCCAGCCGGGCGGTATCGATGCCGCGCCCGTCATCGGCCACCTTGATCTCGATGCGCGGCGGCGTCACCGCCACCGACAGCACCAGCCGGCCCGTGGGAGTCTTGCCCGAGGCCGCGCGTTCGGCCGGCGTTTCCAGGCCATGGGTGACGGCGTTGCGCAGCATGTGCATTGCCGCCTCGGCCGCGGCGGCCAGCACACCGCGGTCCACCATTGTGTCCAGCCCCTCGGCGTCGAAGCGCACCTCCTTGCCCTGCTCGGCCGCCAACTCGCGCACCATGGGGCCGAAATTCCCCAGTACCCCTTGCGCGCCCACCAGCCGAAGCCGGCCCACGTCCTCGGCCAGGTCCTGGGCCGCGCGCGACAGGTCCCAGTCATATTCGTCCAGCAGGCGCATGACGTGGGCGTGGGTGTCGCGCAACGCGGCCAGACTTGCCCGCAGGCCGGTATCCGCTACCAGGGAGGCCAGCAGCTCGATATCGTGCCCCAGCCGGCGCAGCACGCTCTCGCCCTCGCGCCGATATTCCAACTGAACCAGCAACTGGGTGGTGCTGAGCGCCAGCCGGTCGGCGGCCTCGGCGGCGACGCGCAGCGTGGTGGTGGCTATCGGCACGGTGCGGGGCACCTCCTCCTGCGCCTCTTGGGGCTCGGGGGCGCACAGGCCGTGACGCTCGAGGATGGCATCGAGACTTTTCATGGCGGACTGGCTCGAAGGCAGCGGCACACCTACCAGCGCGGCGGCGGAAACGTCCTCGATGGCGTCCAGGGCTCGGGCGGCAGCGGCGATGCTGTCGTCGTCGGGAATGGCGCGGCGCTCCCACCATGCCTCCAGCAGACTTTCGAGGCCGTGCGCCAGATCGACCACCGCCGGCAACTCCACCGCGCGCGCCGCCCCCTTGAGTGAATGGGCGTGGCGGTAAGCCTCCTCGAAATCGGCGGCGGAGCCGGCCTCCAACGCCGCACGCAGGCCGGTCAGGTGGTCGCGGTGCTCGTCGGCATAGGCTTCAAGCAGCTGGGCGCGGATGGTGTCGCTCACAGCCGGTAGTTCCTGAACGCATCCAGCAGCCCTTCGGACAGCGAGTTAAGGTTGCCCGCCGCCCCCTCAAGCTCGCGGGTGGCCTGCGATGTCTGGCTTGCCGCCTGGCGTACGCTGGCCAGCGCCTGCATCACCTGCTCCAGCCCGATCTGGTGCTGGTTGGTGGCGGCGACGATCTGCTGGAACGCCTGCACGCTCTCCTGGATGGCGCCGGCCATGTCGCGAATGGCGCTGTCGGTGGAGCGGGTCTGCAGGCGCCCGCTCTCCACCCTTTTGGCCGCCTCCTCGGCCAGCATCACCGAACTGTTGATGCCCTGCTGGATCTCGCCCAGGTTCATGCGCACCCGCTGGGTGGCATCGCGGGCCTGGTCCGCCAGCCGTTTGATCTCGCCCGCCACCACCGAGAAGGTGCGTCCGTGCTCGCCTGCCGCCGCCGCCTCGATGGATGCGTTGAGGGCCAGAAGATGGGAACGTTCAGCGATGGTGGTCACGGTCAGGATGATCTCGCCGATGGCCTGGGTGCGCTCGGACAGGCTGACGATGGTCGCAGCCACGCTGTCCACCTGCTCGCGGATGGAATCCATGGCCTGAACCGTGGCCACCAGCGCCTTCAGCCCTTCTCCGGACAGGATCGCCGCCGCCTGGGCGTTGCGCTCCACCTCCTGGGCGCGCTGGGTAATCTGGGCGCCGGACTGGGTGATCTCGGTCAGCGTCGCCGAGGTCTCCTCGATGGCCGACAATTGCTCGGCCGATGCCGCCGCCTGCTCCTGCGACGAGGCGCGGATTTCGGTGGTGGCCGCATTGACGTTCTCGGCCGCCAGCCGGGCACGGCCAACCACCTGACGCATGCTCTGGCGCATGACGTTGAGATGGGCGCCCATGCGAGCAAGCTCACCGCCGCCTTCCTCGGACAAGGTTTGGCTCAGATCGCCTTGACCCACAATCTGGACGAAGCCCATGAACCGGCGTAACGCCCCGGCAATGGAACCGCCTATCAACGAAGCGGCGCCCGCACCCACCAGCAGGATCAGCGCGACGGCGATGACGGCAACGCGCATGGTGTCATTATAGGCGTGCCGCACGTCGGCGCGCCCTGCCCCTACCAGTTGCACGACCAGCTCCTCGATGGCGGTCTGGCGCTGGTCCAGGCCCTGGTGCTCCAATAGGGTGCCCTCGTGCACACGGGCGGCCTCGGCGACGCGGTGCGCCTGGGCCAGCCGGATCAATTCCTCGCCTTTTATCTGGATGGCGCGCTCCAGCTGCACCATCTCGTCGGCGCTGCCTGCCATGCGGCTCCAATGCGCACGCCTCTCCGGGCTGACGAGGGGATCGGTCAGCCGTTCATGGGCCAGGGCCCCCAGCTCGGACATCTGATTGATGATTTCGGCGCTGACGCGCTGATAGGCCTCAAGGGTAACATTCGGCCCGTTCTCCTCCACCACGCTGCGGATGATGGCCAACTGGCGCATGCCGCGCAGCTCGGCGCGGCCATGGGCGATGCCGACCACCAGGCTGTAGGCGCGGAAGTCCCGTTGGGTGACCGTATCGAGGAACGAGATGGTGGAGCGGAAGCTGTACAGCTGGAATAGCGACAGCAGCAGCGACAGCAACACCACCAGCCCGAATCCCAGCCCCAACCGCATCGCGATGGACATTCTCATCCGCCACCTCCCAACCCCAGGCGCCCAGCCAACCCGTCCACATCCAACAGCAGGCTGCCATCGGCCAACGCCTGGGTTCCGGCCTCGGGCCGGGGCACAAACACCACCGCTTCGGCCCGCACCACCAACAGTCCCAGCGCCGACCCGCGCAACACCACAACGTGGCCGGCGGGCTCGGCCGAGAGCGCCGATGCGGCGCCCACCAAAACCTCCAGATCGGCCACCAGGCAACGCCGCCCCGACAGCAGTGCCAGCCCCAGCACCGCCGCCGGCTGGTCGGGAACGCGGGTCGAGGGTCCCAGCACGTCGATGCGGGCCACCCGGTCCAGCGGCAACGCCCAGCGCGCCACCCGCCCGGCCA
>DATJKV010000133.1:0-4069 GCA_035491155.1 Magnetospirillum sp.
GGTCACGGCCAGGAAAGCCTCGTCACCGTTGTTGAAGATCCACCAGCCGGGCTGGTTCTTGACCGGCACCACCTCGGCGCTGGGCGACAGATTGTAGAGCAGGGTGCTCCACGGCGAGCCGTCGGTGACGCGGCTGTAATAATCCGGCGCTTCGGACAACATGTTGTCCACCAGCACGTTGGCGCTGGGGATCAGCACCATGGTGTCCTGATGGACCAAGCCGCCGAACGGCCGCGGCCCGCCGGGATCGGACACATCCGCATTCTGGAGGAGCGCCCACGCCTGGGTCGCCGTCAGGGTGTCGTCGAGCACGGCCACCGGCAACATCATCACCGAGCCGGCCACCTTCTGGCTTTGTGCCTGCTGGGCGGTGGCGGCGGCAGATAGCAGGCCGGCATTGTAGATGCTTTGGTCCAGCCGCTGCAGGGAGGCGGGGCCGTTGCCCGGCGGCTGGCCGGGCTTGTCGGCGATGGTCTGGTAGGCATTACCGAGTCCCACCGCCAACTGGTCCGAGGCGCCCGACTGGCCGGGCTGCAAGACCACGTAGGGCCGGTGCCAATAGGGCTGACTGGGGTCGATGCCAGCCAGTGAGCCAGCGTTGGGCGCGGTATTGATCAGCTTGGTAGTGTAATCGGCGGGCTGGTACTGGATGACCAGGCCCTCGACCAGCGCCTGGGGCGCCGTCCAGCTTTCGTCGAGACGCTGGAAGATGTACTTGATGGATGCCTTGCAGCCGGAGTTGAAGATCTGGCTGCCGCCGCTGATGGTGCTGCCGTTGGTCTCCTCGGTCTCCACCCAGAACAGGAAGAGCCGGCCGAAGGCGTGGAACAGCGTCACCACCGGGACCGGGATCTTGGCGTCGATGCTGTACCACGGCGACCAGATGGTGCTGTCCTCCAGGGTGCGCCAATAATAGGCGTACGGCTCCTCGGCGCTGCGGCCCACCAGGATGGTCTGGTCGACCAGCTCGCCGGTGTCGGTGTTGGGGGCCTTGCAGTTGACCGCGTCCACCGGCTGGATGGTGGCCAGTTCCGCGAAGCTGGTCATGTACTGGGTGAAGGCGTTGGTCACCGTGGCGTCGGTGATCTCGTCCTGCTGCAACTGGTCCATGAAGGCGCTGAACAGAGGCGTGCGCTGGCGGCGCAGGCTCGGGTTCAGGTAGTTCTCGGGATAGATGAAGACCTTTCGGTTGGCCTCCCACATCCGGTAATTGCCCATCCACGACCAGGTCAGGTCGCTGATGGACACGCTGGTCACGCCCTCCTCCAGGGCCATGCGGCAGCGCTGGACGTACATCTGCGCCGCCGCCGTGGTCTCGAGAATCGGGGTGGTGACGTTGCAGGTGCCGGCCTCGACGTCGATCAGCAGGTATTCGCTCAGCGTGCGCGCCGACTTGATGGCTGGGATGGTCGGCGACAGCAGCAGCACCGCCAGTCCCACCAGGGCTTGGCGCCGGCTCTCGGCCACCGCGTCATGGATGGGCTTGTAAATCTCGGGCCAGCTGGCGGCGCCATAGCGGGCCTTGAGCATGTCGCCGGCCGCTTGGTCGGCGATGGTCCATTGCACCCACGAATTTTGGGTGCCGCCCGAAAGGGTCGGCAGCGGCAGGCGTTCGAGGCCTGCCGTCGCGGCTATGCCCAGCACCGACGTGATCTCGGCGCCCAGCACCTGGGCGCGGTTGAAGCAGCGCCGCATGGTGGCGAGGTTGTCGAGTCCGTTGAAGCCGCTGCCGCCCCACAGCGCCTGCACCAGGGCGGTGGATTGACCGGCGCTCCATCCGGTCAGCAGCTTCAGCGCATCCATCTTGATGTTGAGCGGTTGCTCGGGGGCGGTCATATAGCCCGCCATGTCGTTCGAATCGTTGTCGAACGCCTTGAGCAACTGGCTGTACAGCGCCAGCAGCCGCAGGTCGTCGGTATCCGGCTCGTTCAGGTTCCGGAAGCCATAATCGCTCTCCAGGATGCAGGCCAGCCGCATGGCGTCGGCATCCAGGTTCAGCCGCGATGCCGCAAAGGCCAGCCGGTCCGCGACGGTGATGGCCGGGACCATGATGTCGTCGGTGCCCGCCGGGGTCAGCAGCAGCTGCAACGGATTGCCGCTGGGCAGCAGGCTGAATTCACCCAACGCCGAAGCCATGGCGACGCTGTCTTCGATCAGCAGCGCCAGCTGGGTGTAGGCACCGAGCCGCTGTTCATTGAGACCGTTACCGACCACGTCGCAGGAATGGCTGCAATCCGTGCTGACCGTAATCAGGTCGTTCTGGACCGAGTCGATCTTGGTCTGACGATCCTTATCGCCGGGGAACAGGAAGGACAGGTCGGTGGCCGTGGTCACTGCCGCACCCAGGGTGGTGCCGTCGAGCACTTTGTGCTGTTGCAGCAGCGCGATCGCCGCCGCCGCATCGGTGGCCGAAACCACGTCCGAGAGGAGCGTGCCGGCGGTGACCGGGAAAAACGGCGCGAGGTCGGGGAAGGCCGGTGTGCCGTCGGCCAGCACCACGCCCGTAATGTCGAGCACCTGTGCGACCACCAGGGCCTTGAATATCTCGACCGAGCGGGGGGCGTCGATGTCGTCGAACTCGAACGACGCCGCATTCAGCAGCCACGGGCGGGCCAGCGCACGGAGGCTGGTCAGGAAGGGCGGAACGGCGGCTGGATCGAGCGCGCCGGTAACCTTGCGGTCGAATACCCCGGTGGTCACATAGGCGGCGTCGGCGAGTGTCAGGCCAGAGGGATCCAGCCAATCCTTGAACGTGACCACCTGCCTCACCGCGTCCAGGCTGCCCAGTTGAGTGATGCCCAGCAGGTCCATGGCCTGCAACAGCGCCGGCACCTTCATCTTGAGGGCGCGGGCCAGGCGGGCATAAGCGTAGAACTTGGATAGCGTGGGTACGTCCAGTGTCAGCGACTGGGTGGAGCTGATGCGCTTGGCCACCAGCAGCAGGTCGGCCTCGGTTAGTTGCAGGGCGCCGGCCAGCCAGGTCTGCGTGGCGCGGTCCGTCGCTTCGGCCGAACCCACGCTCCACACGATCGGCGCTGAATTGAACAGCGGATTGCCCGCATAAACCGGACGATAGGGCGTGCGGCCCACCGAACCGGCGGTGGCGTTGAACACGCGGTCGTAAAGGTCCACGGGCGTGGCGCCGCTGCCCCGCCCATAGGTCTTGAGGTCGGCGAACAGGCCACACATTTCGTCCACCGGCAGGGCCAGACGCTTGCGCAACGAGTCGACGGCGGCCAAGTGGACCAGCGCAGCATCGGTAATCTCGGTGAACCCGCCCGACTTCAACGCCCAGTCAAGATCGGCATAGCTCCAGCCGCTCGCCGTCGCCAGCCGCAGGAAGCGGTTGATGGCATCCACGTTGGCCAGCGTCAGGTTGCTGAGGATATCCAGGCTGTAATTGGCGTCCGACATGTCGGTGACCAGCGAGATGATGGTCGTGCCGGGATTGGTGCGGTTGATGAAGAAGTTGTGAGCCAGGGCGGCGGCCACTTCCTCCGGCGCCAGATCCTGCTTGAGCAGCCTCACTACCTGGGGAGTGTCGAGGCCGGTGGTTGCCGAGAACACCGCAAGCTGGCTCACGCTTTGCGGCGCGTAAGCGGTAGCGGGCACGTTGCTCATTGCCTGGGGCCAAGCGCAATCCACGCTGATCTGGGTGGCGGTGACGGCGGTAATCACGCGCAGGGCGCCGCCGACGGAAATAACCCAGCCGTTCACCGAGGCGGGGAAGCCGGTGCCGGTGACCGTGGTGCCGGTCGCCGAAACCTGACCCAGCGACACCGGCATCTGAACCGGCGACGGCGCGGTCGAGCCTGACGGCAGCCCGAAATACTGCCCCAAGGTCGCGAGGTCCTGGGAGGGATGGGTGACCACGGCGCGCTGTTCGGCGCTCAGTCCCAGGGTCTCCGTTGCCGCAGTGATCGCATTGGGCATGGCGGCGGAGCCGCCCGTCTGCACCTGGAAATCGCCATAGATGTCGGCCAGCGGGCTGGCGCCCGCCTTCAGCGTCGCCCTGAGCGAAGTCAGTGACAGGTTCTGCGGCAGGGCGAACGGGAAGACGCGCGTGGCT
>DATJKV010000134.1:0-3895 GCA_035491155.1 Magnetospirillum sp.
GAATATCTCGTCGCGCCGTGCCCGCGAATCCTGGCCGTTCTCGCGGGTCTGCAAAAAGGCCACCCGGTCCACCGCCGAGGGAACCAGCGTATCCTTGTCCTGGATGCGCTTCAGTTCCTTGTAATTGTGGATCAGCTCGGTGGGGGTGACGAACACCTTGTCCAGGTAATTGCGGAACACCCGGTTCATCAGGTTGCGGCTGTGCGGGCCGTAATATTCCTCGGGCAGTTGGCAGCAGGCGGGCGCGCTGTCCACCTCGACGATGCGGACGGGGCCGTCATCCTTGATGGTGCGGGTTTCGCAGAAGATTTCCTTTTCGACGATGCGGCCGTCGGAGCGCTCCCAGTTGCGGACAACGCGGGCGCCCTCGCACCTTTTGTCCATCAGGTAGCGCTTGGCCGCAGCCATGGCCGTGTCTTCGGCGTCGATGTAGGACTGCGTGCTCCACCGCCCGTCCTTCATCACCTGAATCTCGAAATTGGCGTTCTTCGACGCCATGGCATCAACTCCGCCTCATGCACGGCCGTTCTGGCCGCGACCACCCCAATCAAGCAATACAGATCGATGTTCTGAGTTGCCATCGTTTTTTGCCCCGGTCCCCCTTGCGGCCAGGGACGGGAAGGCGGAAAATAAAACCGTGACTACTATTGCCCGGCAGAATGTCCGGGGGGAGGCTGCCATGCCCGCCTATCGTTTTTCCTGGCTGCGTCCCAATGGCTGGAGCCGCCTGGGCGGTGTCGGTGCGGTGGTGGTGCTGTTTCTCACCCCCATGCTCTGGGCCATGGGCACGTTCGGTTCCGGCGACGACAACATCCGCCGCGCCCTGATTTTCCTTTTTGCCGGCATGTGGCTGTGCGTCGGCGTCGGCTATGCCGTCGGCTGGGCGTTGCGTGGCTTCATGGTGCGGCTGAAGGATCAGGACGAGGAGGAGGATGGGGGCGCCGCCCGTCGCCCCGCCGGCCCGGCCCATCCGCCCGCCGGCGTGCCCCACCGGCCGGCACACTAAAATTCAGCGCTCGGTCACATCAGTCGGCACGGACCTGCCGTCGCGCAGGAAATCGTCCACGATGGTCAGGGCGACGCCCTTGGTCATGGTGTGCTGCTTGCTGACATAGCTGAACAGCTTGTACTCGCCGCCCAGGGCTCGCGCCTTCTCGGCCACCGGGTCTTTCCAGGCCAGCCACAGGCGGCCGCTGAAGCAGCAAGGATCGGTCTCGTTGTAGAACTGCACGTGGCGCCGCCCGGGGCGGTCGGCGGCCATGACGTAAATCTCGGTATAATTGGCGATATCGTAGAAGCGGCCTTGGCGCTGTTCAGGGCTGCCCCAGCCGGGTTCGGCGGCGTGCACGGCCTCGGGAACCGAACCGGCCACGGAATAGGTGGCCGAGATGCGCGGGTCCAGGGCCGCCAGAACTTCTACCGCCCAGCCGCCGCCGGAGAAGCCGGTCGCACCCACCTTGTCGTAGGTCTCCTCGGTCAAGGCGTGGTTGAGGGCCGCTACCAGCGGGGTAAAGAAGAAGGCCAAGGATGAATAGCTGGCGGAGTCCAGCAGCTGCAGGTCGTCAGGGTCGTTCAGTAGAATGCGGCCTACCCGTGGATGGTCGATTTCCGGGCGCGAGTTGTCGGCGCCGGTCAGCGGCAGCGACAGCGCCAGCACATCGCATCCTTCCGCGCTGATGCGATCGAGGAAACGCTTGCGCTCCAGGAACGACACCTGGTGGCCCTCCTGATAGACCATCAGGCAGTGGTTCCGTTGCGACGCCTTCAGGTAGTAAACCTCGGACACCACCCCATAGGGCATGCGGACGGTGAGGCGGTCGATGGAGCTCAGTTGGAGGTCGGCCAGCGGCGGGTAGAGGACATCCTGCTCCACCTCGTCGGGCAACCGTGTCAGAGCGTCGCGCTGGCCGCTGAAGATGTACTCGGCCATCGCCTGTCGCTTGGCTTCCGCATCCGCGGGCGACGCGATGGCGGTGAGTCGCCGGTAATCCGTCCGCGCCACCGTGTCGATGGTGCCGTGCTCCAGCACTTGCTTATGGTTGGGCTGGCTGCGGATGTACTTGGCGTAGACCGTATACAAATGCTCTGCACGCAGGCGTGGGCGCAGCTTGTAGCCGGCACCAAAAGCCGCAAGCAGGGCTGCGATGGCCAGGGTGATGCGAAGCGATCGTTTCATGTCAGGCGAAGACAAGCATTGCGGCCTATTCCGCAAGGCGCAACTCGATTGTCCGCATGATTATGGAGAAATCGTGTGCGATGTCGACACGTGTTTCAACTTTCGATCGCTGCCGCCGCCAAAGATTCGCCAGCGGGGAATGGTGCCGGTTGCAGGGATCGAACCAGCGACCCCCTGATTACAAATCAGGTGCTCTACCAGCTGAGCTAAACCGGCACTGGCGGCAGAAGGTAGTGGGAACCAGCCGCTCCCGCAAGGGGGCGCGGTCTTTTTGACCAATGCCCCGATGCAGGTGGCGGCCTAGGCCAGCCGCTCGCGCACCAGTTCGTACAACGCCACCGCGGCGGCGTTGGAGACGTTCAGGCTCTCCACCGCGCCGGTCATCGGCAGCTTGACCAGGAAGTCGCAATGCTCGCGGGTCAGGCGGCGCAGGCCTTCGCCCTCGGCGCCCATGACCAGGGCGATGCGCCCCGACAGCTTCTGCGCCGCCAGGGTCTGGCTCGCCTCACCGGCCAAGCCGGCCACCCAGAAGCCGGCGTCCTTCAACTGGCCCAGCGCGCGGACCACGTTGGTGACCCGCACCAGCGGCATGCGCTCCAGCGCGCCCGAGGCGGATTTCGCCAGCGCGCCGGTTTCCTCGGGGGCATGGCGGTCGGGCACTACCACCGCCAGGGCGCCGAACGCGGCGGCCGAGCGCACGATGGCGCCCACGTTATGGGGATCGGTCACCTGATCCAGCACCACCACCACGGCATGCTCATGGTCGGCGGCCTGAGCGGTCACGTCTTCCAAGGCGGGGGCGGGCAGGGGCTCGCACAGGGCGGCGATGCCCTGGTGCACCGCGCCCGGCGGCAGGTGGCGCTCGAAATCCGCCTTGTCCACCACTTCCATGCCCGGCAGCGGGCGCGCCCGCCGCGCCGCCTCGACGGTCTCGGTCCACGCCTTGGCGGCGTCGGCGGAAAAGATCAGCCGGCGGATCTTGCGGCGCGGATTGTCCAGCGCAGCCTGGACGGCATGCTGGCCGTACAGCCAAAGAAGATTGCCCGCAGGCTTCTCGGTGCGGCCTTCCGCGCGATGCGGCTTGGCCCCGGAAGGGCGGGAGCGGTCGCGCTGGGCGCGGGTTTTGTCTTGGGAATCACGCGTTGCCATGGGGGCACCTCCAATATCGCGTCGTACCCCGTTCTTTTCGAGTTGACAAGCCGCCGAAAATCCTCATATTTCGCAACTCCCGTCGCCACGGCATCTGCCGACGACGGCGTGGAGGGGTGGCCGAGCGGTCAATGGCAGCAGACTGTAAATCTGCCGACGATAGTCTACGTTGGTTCGAATCCAACCCCCTCCACCATTACATTTTCCAGGCAGGGCGACGACATAGTTTCGGGTCCCGCCCGAGGGGCGAGAGCCCGAGCGGACGCTTAGCGGGTGTAGCTCAATGGTAGAGCAACAGCCTTCCAAGCTGATGACGGGGGTTCGATTCCCCTCACCCGCTCCAGTTTCTGGAGTTTCGTACCACCGCGGAGCCCTCCGGCCTCCGTATTCGTGACACCGCGGCAATTGCCGCCGAGCAGACGGGTTGAAACATGGCTAAGGCGAAATTCGAGCGCAACAAGCCGCACTGCAACATCGGCACCATCGGTCACGTTGACCATGGCAAGACCTCGTTGACCGCGGCGATCACCAAGGTTCTGGCCGAGACCGGCGGCGCCACCTTCACCGCCT
>DATJKV010000135.1:0-4561 GCA_035491155.1 Magnetospirillum sp.
CTTCACCACCCGCGACGGCAGCCCGTGGACGCCGCGCTACCTGTTGTCCATCAGCGACGAGCTGTGTATCGGCTGCGGCCGCTGCTACAAGGTCTGCACCCAGGGCGTGCTGGAGCTGAAGGGCATCAACGAGGACGGCGAGATGTGCGATCCCTTCGACGACGGCGAGGAGATCGAGCGCAAGGTCATGGTGGTCTCCAACGAAGGCACCTGCATCGGCTGCGGCTCGTGCGAGACGGTGTGCGGCACCAAGGCGCAGAAGCACGAAGCCATGGCCGCCTGATGCCATGTCCGCCCAGGCCTATGGCTGGCTGATGGCGGGCGGTGGCGGCGACCCTTTCGACCGTCACCTGTTCGCCTGCGCCACGGCGATCGCGCTGGCCGAGCCGGCGCGGCCGCTGGCGGTCGGCCTGGGCCTGTCGGCGGAAGACCTGGCGGCGCTGGTAGGAGAATTCTTCCCCCATGCGCCGTCGCTGCTGTCCGGCCTTGATCCGGCGCAGGACGGCATGTTCGCCCAGACCGCCGACGAGGCGGCGCTGCGCCAATTGCTGTTGGCCAACCGCAGTCTGGGGGCAGTGGAGGAAGGCTGGCTGGCCCACATCATCGCCCGCCGGGCGCTGTCGCCCAGGCCGTTGTGGCAGGACATGGGGCTTAACTCGCGGGACGATCTCGGACTGCTGCTGGCGCACCATTTCTCCCCTCTGGCGGCCCGCAACCGCGACGGCATGCGCTGGAAGCCGTTCTTCTGGCGCGAGATCGAGGCGGCGGAAGGCATCGACTGCCGAGCCGCCCGCAAGTGCCGCACCTGCCGGTCATTCGATCGTTGTTTCGGACCCGAGTGCGGGACCAGCCTGCTACTGGCTTGAAAACGGTTCGCAACGCTTGTATCCACGGGGAAGCCCTGCCCCGAGGTGCGCCCATGACCCCGCCCAACACCGCTTCCGTCGACATTCAGGCCGGCACCCACCCCGGCCTCCGCTTCGCCGCCCTGCTGGACCGCAATGGCGGCTGCACTGATCTGGACTGGGAGGGCATCGCCCGCTGGAAGCCCGAGGACGGCTTCCTGTGGATCCACCTGGAGCGCGACGATCCCATGGCCGCCGCCTGGGTACGGGAGAAAAGCGGCATCGACCCGCTGGTCGCCCTGGCCCTACTGGCCGAGGAATCCCGCCCCCGCGTCGAGGACGTGGAGGACAACCTGATGGTGGTGCTGCGCGGCGTCAACCTGGGTGACGAAAGCACCGAGGCCGAGTTGGTGCCCATCCATGTCTGGGCGGAGGCCAACCGCCTTATTTCTCTGCGTGACAAGGACCACCAGCTGAGCGCGCTGCGCTCCATCCGTCTCGCCCTGCTCCACGGCAAGGGACCACGCACCGCCGGGGGCCTGCTGGCCCAGATCGCCGAGCGGGTGGTCGAGCACCTGGAACAGGTCATCGACGGCATCGAGGACATTGTCGGCGGGCTGGAAGATGCCTGCATCGAGCGCTATGCCGATGCCGAGCTGCGCGGCCAGCTTGCCCGCGTCCGCCGTCAGGCCATCCATCTGCGCCGCTACCTGGGACCGCAGCGCGACGCGCTGTACCGCATCCAGCACGATGACGCCACCTGGCTGACGCGCGATGCCCGCATGCGCCTGCGCGAGGTCACCGACAAGATCGTCCGCCACATCGAAGATCTGGACGCCTTGCGGGACCGCACCACGGTGCTGCACGAGGACCTGTCGGCCCAGATCGCCGAGCAGATCGCCAGCACCTCCAACCGCCTGACCGCCGTCGCCGCCCTGCTGCTGCCGCCCAGCCTGATCGCCGGCATGCTGGGAGCCAACGTGGGCGGCATTCCCGGCCACGACGATCCGCTGGCGTTCTGGGTCATGGTCCTGGCGACCATCGGCATGATGCCGCTGCTGTGGGTGGTGCTGAAAAAGCTGAAGTGGTTGTAGGGCCCTTGTCGGCAATCCGACAATCGTCGTGACAGCGATAAGGCAGTTCAAGCAATCTCAATATGTTAGCAACTGGCACTCGCCTTGCTAGGTAACGAACCGGATTAGGTTCGTCACCAGGAGGGTTGCCATGCTGACCGTCACCGACCGCGCCATCGCCGCCATCAAGAGCGTTTGTGAAGGCGAGCCTTTGGGCCTGCGCATCAGCGTCGCCTCGGGCGGCTGCTCAGGGCTCAAATACGACCTGGGGCTGGAGCCCGAGCCGGAATCGGGCGACGAGGTGCTGCAGTTTGGCGACCTCAAGGTGTTCGTCGCCCCCGGCTCGGTCATGTGGCTGACCGGCGCCACCATGGACTACGTCGCCGCCGGCAACGATTCCGGCTTCATCTTCGAAAATCCCAATGCCGGGGGAAAGTGTTCGTGCAGCAGCGGCAGCTGCTGAGGCGGCGCCCATGCCCACTCCCACGAACATCGTCGTCAACGACACCACCCTGCGCGATGGCGAGCAGACCGCCGGCGTCGCCTTCAGCCTGTCGGAAAAACTGGCCATCGCCGGGGCGCTGGACCAGGCTGGAATCCCCGAGATGGAAGTGGGCATCCCCGCCATGGGCGAGGAGGAATGCGCCTCGATCCGTGCCGTCGCCGCCCTGGGCCTCAACGCCCGCCTGATCGCCTGGTGCCGCATGCGGGAAGACGATCTGGCGGCTGCGCTGGCCTGCCGGGTCACCATGGTCAACCTGTCCATTCCGGTTTCCGACCAGCAACTGGCCAAGAAGCTAGACCGTAATCGCGCCTGGGCGCTGGACCACATCCGCGACATGGTGGCCCGCGCCCGCGATTCCGGTCTGGAGGTCGCGGTGGGCGGCGAGGATTCGTCCCGCGCCGACCCGGCCTTCCTGGAGGAAGTGGTCGCCACCTGCGCCGCCGCCGGCGCCCGACGCTTCCGCTTCGCCGATACCTTGGGGATCATGGACCCGTTCGGCACCCATGATGTCTTCCGCCGCTTGCGCGCCGCCGCCAACATCGAACTGGAAATTCACGCCCACGACGATCTCGGCCTCGCCACCGCCAACTCCCTGGCGGCGGTAAGGGGCGGCGCCACCCACGTGTCAACAACGGTTAACGGCCTGGGCGAACGCGCCGGCAACGCGCCGCTGGAGGAAGTGGTGGTGGCGCTCGACCATCTCTACGGCCGCGACACCGGCATCGCCAAGACCTCGCTGGCCAAGGTCAGCCGCCTGGTGGCCGAGGCCTCGGGCCGGCCGGTGCCGGTGAACAAGAGTATTGTCGGCGACGCCATCTTCACCCACGAAAGCGGCATCCACGTTTCGGGGCTGCTGCGCGACCGCCGCAACTACGAAGCCTTGGACCCCCGCGAACTGGGGCGCACCCATCAAGTGGTGCTGGGCAAGCATTCCGGCCTGAGCTCGGTGCTGCACGCCTGTACCCAGCTGGGCCTCGCCCCCACCGTGCCCCAGGCCCGCGCCATGCTGGCCCGCGTGCGCGCCCTGGCGGTGGAGACCAAGCGACCGCCCTCACCCGATGAGCTTCGCCGCTTCCTGGCCGAAGCGGCCCCGAACTGAGAGGAGAGCCCCATGTGCACCCCCGCCAAGTGCAAGCCCCTCCCCGGCAGCTTGCTTGACAGTTTGAGCAAGCTGTCCGCCGCCGAGCAGTTCTTCGAAGCTCTGGAGGTGGCCTTCGACCAGCAGGTGGTCAACGTGAGCCGCCTGCACATCCTCAAGCGCTTCAACCGTTTGCTGGACATGGAGAGTTTGCGCGGCCTCGACGAGGGCGCCGCCCGCACGGCTTGCCGCCATGCGCTGGAAACAGCCTATGCCGAGTTCGCCGACGGCAAGGGCGAGAAGACCTTCAAGGTATTCCAGGAAGCCAAGCAGGGTTTCGTGCCGCTGTCCGCGCTGCGAAGTGTGCGCTAGGAACTCACCTGCTCGCTCGGGCGTTGGCCTTCCAGGAACACTCCTGGGAGGCCGCCATGCCGGACATGATCGACACGGGGATGGAACGCCACCACACCGACCGCGGCCTGACCGGCGACAAGATCCCGGTGCAGGATCCGGCAGCCGCGCCGCTGCACACCGACGCCGAGGCCGCCGGCACCCCTACTCCGGGCTGGGCGGTGGCGGCGGCGCTGGCGGAGATACGCGATTTTCTTGCCACGGAGCTGCGCCCTGACACTTTTGGTGCCATCAGCCAGCCGGTGATGAAGCACCAACGCGCCTTGTTCCGCCAACTCATCGTCTGGCAGGTAGCCCTGCCGATCGTGCTCGGCCTGCTGGCCGGCTGGTACGGCTGGCCACGCTAGCGGTAGAGCGATTCCCGCTCTGATGGATTCAGAGCGGGAACGCGATAAGCCTGCGCGGCGTCTGAGCGAGCCCCGAAGGGGCGCGGCACGCAGATTCTAGAGCCGGTTCCGCATGAGCGGAAATGGCTCTAGGCGGCACCGCCGAAGTCGAAGCCGGCCTCGTCCACCGCCTTCTTGACCTGCTCGGCCGTCGCGCCTTCGACCGCGACGGCCTTGGCGGCCAGATCGACACTGACGGTGGCGCCGGGGGCGACCGCCTTGATGGCGGTCTCCACCGAGCGGGCGCAGCCGCCGCAGGTCAT
>DATJKV010000136.1:0-2023 GCA_035491155.1 Magnetospirillum sp.
CTTGGCCCGCAGAATCCCGCCTTCCAGGCCCGATAGGTCACGCAGCGCGGAATCCACCGCCATGGCCAGGGTCTGGATCATCAGATCGGGATTGCGATGGGCGCCGCCCATGGGCTCGGGCACCACGGAATCGATGACGTCCAGCTTCTGCAGGTCCTGGGCGGTGAGGCGCAGCTGTTCGGCGGCGTCCTTGGCGTGCTCGGCCGAGCGCCACAGGATGGAGGCGCAGCCCTCGGGGCTGATCACCGAATAGATGGCGTGCTCCAGCATCAGCACCGCATTGGCCGTGGCCAAGGCGATGGCGCCGCCCGAACCGCCCTCGCCGATGATCACCGAGACGAAGGGGGTGCGGATGTCCAGGCAGGTCTCGATGGAGCGGGCGATGGCCTCGGCCTGGCCGCGCGCCTCGGCGTCGACGCCCGGATAGGCGCCGGCGGTATCCACCAGGGTGATGACCGGTAGGCGGAAGTGGTCCGCCATCTCCATCAGGCGCACCGCCTTGCGGTAGCCCTCGGGCTTGGCCATGCCGAAATTGTGCTTCAGGCGCGATTCGGTGTCGTGGCCCTTCTCGTGGCCCATGATCACCACCGACTGCCCACGGAAGCGGCCCAGGCCGCCGATGATGGCCTGGTCCTCGCCGAAGCAGCGGTCGCCCGCCAGCGGGGTGAAGTCGGTGATTAGCGACCCGATGATGGTGCTGGTGTGCGGCCGCTCGGGGTGGCGGGCCACCTGGGTCTTCTGCCACGGGGTGAGCTTGGCGTAGGTCGAGCGCAGCAGCTTGTCGACCTTCACCTGAAGCCGGCCCACCTCCTCGGCGATGTTGACGTCGCCGTTATCCGCGAGGTGTCGCAGCTCTTCGATCTTGCCCTCGAGCTCGGCGATGGGCTTTTCAAATTCAAGGATATGCATGGGCAGGTTTCATACCACAGCCGCCGGCCGGAGCAAGAAAAAGCGCGTTCGGGGGGCGCTTGATTCAGGCTTGGGCGGGCAAGGTTGGAAAGAAAATTACTCGCGGCCCTTTCCCCCAGACACCAGGAAACCGGCCGGCGTCTTGGCCGACCGGTTTTCCCTGTGTCTCAAGGGCGAAGCTTAAGTGCGCGGACCCTTGCGGCGCGGCATCGGGTCGACGCCCTCGTACATGGGCCAGGCGCCGGCGGCGATGGCTTCCAGCGACGTGGACGGCGAGCCTAGGCGCGAGCGGTAGATCCAGAAATTGGTCATCACCCGTTCGACGAAGGCGCGGGTCTCGCGGCTGGGCAGGCTTTCGATGAACAACAACGGGTCGTTGTTGTGCTTCATGCCGGCCATCCACTGGCCCAGCTTGCCGGGGCCGGCGTTGTAGGCGGCGGCCAGCATCAGCAGGTTGCCGTTGACCGGTTCCTCGGCCAGCAGCTTGCCGAGATACTTCTGGCCCAGGCTGAGGTTCAGCGCCGGGTCGCCCAGCTTGTCCCTGACCGCGTGGCCGCCGATGGCGGCGGCGGTGGCCGGCATCAGCTGCATCAGGCCCGAGGCGCCGACGCCGCTCTTGGCGCGCGGGTTGAACGACGATTCCTGGCGCACGAAAGCGTAGACCAGCGCCTTGTCCATCTGCCAGCCGCCCTGGGGCTGCCAGACCGGCAGCGGATAGGCGGCGGCGTCGTTGACCAGGCCGGGGGCCATGCCGCCGAGCCGCACCGCCAAGGCGGGCATGTCGCCGGCCTGCGCCAGCACCAGCATGGACTGGCGCAGGGCCTTGGTGGCGCGCGGATAGATCTTGCGCAGCTCCTCCTCGGCGGTGGCGTGGTCGCCCAGCTGCACCAGGGCCAGCGCCCGCTTGGTGCCCGGCACCCGCATCAGGGTGTCGGAATCGGCGTCGGTGAAGGGCGGCGTCTCCCACGAGAACAGAGTCTCGTAGCCCAGCGTCTGGCGGGCCAGCATGCCGTAGAAGGTGCGCGGGTAGGTGGCGGCGATTTCCAGCCAGTGGTTCACCACCTCGGGACGGCGCGACACCAGATTGGCGCGGGCGGCCCAGAAGGCGGCGGCC
>DATJKV010000137.1:0-2542 GCA_035491155.1 Magnetospirillum sp.
CATCATGCTCACCCTGGGCAGCGCCGTATTCCTCGCGGTGGCGCTGAACGTGGTGCGCCGCCAGCCAGAACCGTTCACCCGCCTGCTCGCCCTGGCGGCGCTGGCCTGGGTGGCCGGCAACGTCCTGTGGGCCAGCGGCGCCCCGGTGCCCGAAGTGGTGCCGGCCTGGGCCGCCTTCCTGGTGCTGACCATTGCCGGCGAGCGCCTGGAGCTGTCCCGCTTCCTCAAGCCCTGGCGTTGGCGCAACCCCACCCTGGCGCTGCCCATCGCCCTGATCGGCGGCGGTGCCGCCCTGGCGGCGGGCGGACTGCCCTATGCCTGGACCGCCTTCGGCGCCGGCTGCCTGACGCTGGTGGCGTGGAGCCTGATGAACGACGTGGTCCGCCGCACCATCCGCCAGACCGGCCTGACCCGCTATGTGGCGGTGTGCCTGCTGTCGGGCTATGTCTGGCTGGGTGTCGCCGGCCTGCTGGCTCCCGCCCTGGATGGCGGGTTTGACACGGCCCATTACGACGCCGCCCTGCACGCTTTGTTCGTCGGCTTCGTCTTTGCCATGGTGTTCGGCCACGCCCCGGTGATCCTGCCGGCGGTGCTGAAGGTCAAGCTGCCGTTCCGGCCACTGTTCTATGCGCCGCTGGCCCTGCTGCATCTGTCCCTGGCCCTGCGGCTGGCCGGCGACCTGAGCGGCGCCGATCCCTTACGCGCCTGGGGCGGGCTGCTGAACGGCGCCACCATCCTGGCCTTCGCCGCCCTGGTGGTGACCAGCATAGTGTCGGCCAAGCGCCAGCCCCGCTAGAATCAGCCCCAGCGCCAAGGTGGGAAAAAGCGGGTCGTACAGGTCGCGGGCGGTAACGAACCGCCACCACGACCCCGCCGTCAGCGCGGCGCCCAGGCCTACGAAAGCCGCCGCCCTCCACCCGGCAACCAAGGGCGCCAGCACCATCAGCAGCAGGCCACCCGTCACGGCGGCGCAACTCTCCACCAACCCGGCGAGGCGGGGTATGGACAGCGTCATGCCGTCGCGGGCCATCTCGATGGCCTGGGCGTGCACCTCCACCGCCGGGACCCGGCGATCGATGGCGGTGGAGCGGATCTGCCCCAGCCCGGGGGCCGAGCTGCCGACCAGCACGATCCGGCCGGCCACCCGCTCGGGGTCGAAGGTGCCGTCCACCACGTCGCGGGCAGGAATGTAGGCGGCCGGGTCGTACGGGCCGGCGTACAGGAAGACCGGTTCGTCCGCCTGCCCCAGATCGAACGTGACCTCGCCGGCGCCGGCCTGGGACAGGTTGTCCACCAGGGTAAGGATAGCGCCTTGCGGCCATGGCCACGGGCCCAGCGCCGCCAGGCTGGCCTCGTCCACGTCCACCACCACCACCGGGCTCGGCTGGGGGCGCGGACGGGGATGCAGGCGCTGGTACAGCTTGAACACCTGAATGCGGGTCCGCTCCAGAAAATGACCAGGGTCGGCCTGCTGCCACAACAGTGCCAGCGCCAGCAGGATCAAGGCCGCCGGGCGGCCGCTTCGCTTCGCCCAATGCATGAGTAGCTACGCCTCCTGCATTTCCTCAGTCATTCCCGTGCCATACTTGGCCGGGTGGGAATTTTTCATTTGCCAGCGCGCGGTTGTGGAGCAAATGTCTTCGCCATGACAATCGACACCGACAAACGCGCCTGGCTGAAGGCCATCATCGACCCGCTGCGCCCGGTGGCGCGCGAATTGTTGGCGGCCTCACTGTTCATCAATCTGATGGCCCTGGCAGCCCCCATCTTCGTCATGCAGGTCTATGACCGCGTCATCGGCCATTCGGGCATGGAGACGTTGAAGGGCCTGGTCATCGGCATGGTGCTGGTGTTCGTGTTCGACTATGTGCTGCGCCAATCGCGCGGCCGCGTCATGCAAATGGTGGCGCTGCGCATCGATGTCGAGGTGGGCACCCGGCTGTTTGACAAGCTGATGCGCCTGCCGCTGCGCACCCTGGAAAGCCGCCCCACCGCCTTCTGGCAGCAAGTGTTCCGCGACGTCGACACCCTGCGCGGCACCTTGTCGGGCGCCACCGCGGTGCTGATGGCCGACCTGCCATTCGTCTTCATCTTCCTGGCCATCATCTTCGTCATTGGCCGGCCGCTGGCCATCGTCTTCCTGGTCCTGCTGGTGCTGTTCCTGGTGCTGGCGTGGCGCTCGGCTCGTGCGCTGGCCGAATCCGCCAAGCGCGAAAAGAACGTCACCGCCGCGCGCGACGCCCTGGTGGCCGAGATCATCGCCGGACGCAGCATCGTCAAGTCAGTAGGGTTGGACCGTGCCGTTCGCCCGCTGTGGGAGGAGCGCCAGGCCGGCGCCATCGAACATGCCATCCATCGCGGCGCCCTGGCCGACGGCTATGTGGTGGTGGGCACCGAGCTGACCCAATTGGCCAGCATCCTGCTGACCACGGTGGGTGCCGTGTTCATCATCGACCATGAGCTCACCATGGGCGCCCTGGTCGCCTGCAATATGCTGTCCGGTCGGTTGTACGGCCCCATCAACCAGTTGGTGGGAGCATGG
>DATJKV010000138.1:0-18312 GCA_035491155.1 Magnetospirillum sp.
ACCTGGGCGCCGGCACAAGAGAAGGCTCAATGCGCCGCCCGATTGCGCTGCAACAGCCGGGTAGAAGATGCTAAACTGCCACCGGTATGGGCGGAGAGCGCCGCATGGGAGCAGGGAAGTCCACCACAGGCAGGTCCTTCGCCGCCATCCTGGCTGCCGTTTATGGCGGTTTCGGGGCAGCGTGGATTGCCGTTTCCGATACCTTGCTGGAGGCGGTCGTCAGCGATCCGCACCGCCTGACCGCCATCCAGACCGGAAAGGGCTGGGCCTTCGTCGCCTTGAGCGCCCTGCTGATCTATGGCGTCGGCGCCCGGCTCAGCCGCGGCATTCGCGATACCGAAAATCGCTACCGGATGCTGTTCGCCGACAGCCCCGAGGCGCTGGTGGTGTACGACCCCGACACCCTAAGACTGGTCGAGATCAATGCCGCGGCCGGCCGCCTGTTCGGTTATGAACCCGCCGAGGCGGCGGACATGCCGGTGACCGACCTGATGCCGCGTGAGACCCGGCTGCAGTTCGAGCGTTTCACTCGCCGCCTGGCGGGCGGGCAATCGGGTGACGGCGTGTGGCGGCTTCGCTGCAAGGATGGCCGCCCACTGGATGTGTCCACGCAAGGTCAGTCGGTCACCATCAGCGGTCGTCGGGTGCGGCTGGTGCAGATCGTCGATGTCACCGCGCGGCTCCGGGCCGAACGCGAATTGCTGCGTGCGGTGGAGGAGCAGGCGGCCACCAATGCCCGCATGCGCGACCTCGCCCATGCCTTGTCCCACGATCTCCAGGAGCCGCTGCGCCAAGTTTCGAGTTTCGTCCAACTGCTGGCCAAGCGCTACCACGACCAGTTGGACCCCGAGGCGCACCAGTTCATCTCGTTCGCGGTCGAAGGCATCGTCCGGCTGAAGACGCTGATCACCGACGCCGAGCGGTTTGCCTTGACCACCGCCTTTGTCTCGACCCGCATCAATCTGGACCATCTGGTGGCCGACGTGGTCGAGGGCCTGCAAACCCAGGTCGAGGCTGCCGGCGCCGTCATCCAAGTCGGCCTGCTGCCCGAGGTGGAGGGAGATCCGGGCAAGCTGGCGGTGGTATTCCACGCCCTTATGGACAACGCGCTGAAGTTCCGCAGCCCGGCGCGCCCGGCGCAAATCCGCATCGAGGCCGAGCGGCAGGAGCGGCGCTGGCTGGTGCGCATCGCCGACAACGGCATCGGCATCGAGCCGGAATTCCGCGAGGCGGTGTTCACGCTGTTCTCGCGCCTGCATACCCGTGACCGCATCCCCGGCAACGGCACCGGCCTGGCGCTGGCGCGCAAGCTGGTCGAGGCCCATGGCGGCCGCATCTGGGTCGAGGACGGCGAGGCCGGCGGCGCCGCCCTATGCTTCACCATGCCTGAGGAAGAGTGGGCCGGCGCGTGCGCACCGGCCGAGACGCCCGGCGAGGCCGCCGGGGAAATGCCCGCGCGACATTGACAGAACCCGCCTCGGGCTCTATCTGTTGCCGGTCGAAAAAGGCCCCGCGCCCGGCGGCCCATCTCTAAGAATTCCCGAGGTCTCAACGCATGTTCGGCGCCATCGCCCGGCGGTTCTTCGGAACCGCGAATGACCGCATCATCAAGGGCCTGAAGTCGCGAATCGCGGCGATCAACGCCCTGGAGCCCCAATTCCAGGCGCTGTCCGACGCCGAATTGCAGGCCAAGACCCAGGAGTTCCGCAACCGACTGGCCGACGGCGCCGACCTGGACGACCTGCTGGAGGAAGCCTTCGCCACCGTGCGCGAGGCGGCCAAGCGCACGCTGGGCCAACGCCACTTCGACGTCCAGTTGATGGGCGGCATGGTGCTGAATTTCGGCAAGATCGCCGAGATGAAGACCGGCGAAGGCAAGACCCTGGTGGCGACGCTGGCGGCCTACCTCAACGCCCTGCCCGGCATGGGCGTGCACGTGGTGACCGTCAATGACTATCTGGCCACGCGCGACAGCGAATGGATGGGCCAGGTCTACCGTTTCCTGGGCCTGACCACCGGCGTCATCGTGCACGGCATGGACGACGAACAGCGCCGCCAGGCCTATGCCTGCGACGTGGTCTACGCCACCAACAACGAGTTGGGCTTCGACTATCTGCGCGACAACATGAAGTTCCGGCTGGAGGAAATGGTCCACCGGCCGTTCAACTTCGCCGTCGTCGACGAAGTGGACTCGATCCTCATCGACGAGGCGCGCACGCCGCTGATCATCTCGGGCCCCACCGAGGACAATTCCGAGCTTTACCGCCTGGTGGACAAGCTGATCCCCGGCCTGGTGGACGAGGATTTCGAGAAGGACGAAAAGGTCCGCGCGGTGACCTTCACCGAGCAGGGCATCGAGCATATGGAGCAGTTGCTGATCGAAGCCGGGCTGATGAAGGCCGGCGGCAACCTCTATGACATCGCCAATGTCAGCCTGGTGCACCACGCCAACCAGGGCCTGCGCGCGCACAAGCTGTTCACCCGCGACGTGGATTACATCGTCAAGAACGACAAGGTCGTCATCATCGACGAGTTCACCGGCCGCATGATGGAAGGCCGCCGCTACGGCGAGGGCCTGCACCAGGCGCTGGAGGCCAAGGAAGCGGTCACCATCGAGAACGAGAACCAGACGCTCGCCTCAATCACCTTCCAGAACCTGTTCCGCCTGTACCCGAAGCTGTCGGGCATGACTGGCACCGCCATGACCGAAGCCGGCGAATTCCAGGAAATCTACAACCTGGAAGTGGTCGAGATGCCCACCAACGTGCCGGTGTCCCGCAAGGACGAGGACGACGAGGTCTATCGCACCGCCCGCGAGAAGTACGAGGCCATCGCCACCCTGATCCAGGAGTGCCGCAAGCGCCAGCAGCCGGTGCTGGTGGGCACCACCTCCATCGAGAAATCCGAGCTGTTGAGCGAGCTGCTCAAGAAGCAGAAGATTCCGCACAACGTGCTGAACGCCCGCTATCACGAGCAGGAGGCGACCATCGTCGCCCAGGCCGGCGTGCCCGGCGCCGTCACCATCGCCACCAACATGGCCGGTCGCGGCACCGACATCCAGCTGGGCGGCAACGCCGACATGCGCATCCGCACCGAGCTGGGCGCCACGCCCGATCCCGCCCAGGTGCAGGCCATCCGCGACGAGGTCGCCGCCAACAAGGCCAAGGCGCTGGAGGCCGGCGGCCTGTACGTGGTGGGGACCGAGCGTCACGAAAGCCGCCGCATCGACAACCAGTTGCGTGGCCGCTCGGGCCGCCAGGGCGACCCCGGCGGGTCCAAGTTCTTCCTGTCGTTGGAAGACGATCTGATGCGCATCTTCGGCTCCCAGCGCATGGACGGCATGCTGCAGAAGCTGGGCCTGAAGGAAGGCGAGGCCATCGTCCATCCGTGGATCAACAAGGCCCTGGAAAAGGCGCAGCAGAAGGTCGAGGCGCGCAACTTCGACGTCCGTAAGAACCTGCTGAAGTTCGACGACGTCATGAATGACCAACGCAAGGTCATCTACGAGCAGCGCAAGGAGCTGATGCAGGTGGACGACGTCTCGGACGACGTCGCCGGCATGCGCCACGAGGTCATCGACGAGATGGTCGCCCGCTGCATCCCCGAGCGCGCCTATGCCGAGCAGTGGGACCTGCCGGGCCTGCACGAGGAGGTCCTGCGCGTCTTCAACCTGGACCTGCCCATCATCGAATGGGGCAAGGAAGAGGGCATCGCCGACCAGGAGCTGAAGCACCGCATCGTCGACGCCGCCGACCGCAAGATGGCGGCCAAGGCGGCCGAGTACGGCCCGGACATCATGCGCATGGTCGAAAAGAGCATGCTGCTGCAGATCCTCGACCAGGCCTGGAAGGAGCACCTGCTCCAGCTTGACCACCTGCGCCAGGGCATCGGCCTGCGTGCCTACGCCCAGCGCGATCCGCTCAATGAGTACAAGCGCGAGGCCTTCAATCTGTTCGAGCAGATGCTGCACGACCTGCGCGAGCGGGTGACCAGCATCCTGGCCCATGTGGAGCTGCGCGTCGGTCCCGCCGACGTGGAGGAGACCCTGGCCCCGCACGCTCCCGCGCAGATGCACGAAAGCCGCCAGGACCCCGCTTTCGCCGGTGAGGCCGCGGCTGCCGGCATTGCGGCAGGCGATCCCAATTCCTGGGCCAGCACCCCGCGCAATGCCCCTTGCCCCTGTGGCTCGGGCAAGAAGTACAAGCACTGCCACGGCGCCGCGTAAAGCGTCAGGCAGCGAAGATGGAATGGCCGGGCATCGTCCCGGCCATTCCATTTTAGGCCCCTCGCTTCCGTTCGGTACACTCTCCCATGGGATGGGAGGGGGTAGGCGGTCCGTCCAGGCCGAACGCCAGCCTCCCCCTTCGGAATAGGCCGTCCGGGCCAAGGTTTTGGCCGTCTGGCCGCCTATCGCCCGGAGCCGCACGGGTCCATTTTCCCCGCCTCACAACAAAAAAACGGGAGAGAGACCCATGCAGACCCGAGACGTCGTCATCCTGTCCGGCGTACGCACTGCCATCGGCGATTATGGTGGGGCGTTGAAGGATGTGTCGCCCGGCCAGCTGGCCGCAGCTTGCGTACGCGAGGCGGTCAACCGCTCGGGGCTGGCCCCCGACCAGGTGGGCCATCTGGTGTTCGGCAACGTCATCCACACCGAGCCGCGCGACATGTACATCTCGCGCGTCGCCGCCATCGAGGGCGGCCTGCCCGACACCGTGCCGGCGCTGACGCTGAACCGCCTGTGCGGCTCGGCCATGCAGGCCATCGTCTCGGCGGCGCAGATGATCATGCTGGGCGACACCGACACCGCCGTGGCGGGCGGCGCCGAAAGCATGAGCCGCGCCGGCTATCTGGTGCCGGCCATGCGCTGGGGCCAGCGCATGGGTGACGGCGTGATGATCGATTCCATGGTGGGCGCGCTGACCGATCCCTTCGGCAATGGCCACATGGGCATCACCGCCGAGAACGTGGCCAAGCGCTACAACCTCTCGCGCGAGGACCAGGACAAGCTGGCGGTGCAATCCCACGCCCGGGCGGCGGCGGCCATCGCCGAGGGCCGCTTCGACAGCCAGATCGTCCCGGTCTCGGTGAAGACCCGCAAGGAAGTGGTGCAGGTGGTGCGCGACGAGCATGTGCGCGCCGACGTCACCCTGGACAGCATGGCCAAGCTGAAGCCGGCCTTCGCCAAGGAGGGCACCGTCACCGCCGGCAACGCCTCGGGCCTCAACGACGGCGCCGGCGCCGTGGTGCTGATGGAGCGCGAGGCCGCCGCCAAGCGCGGCCAGAAGCCGTTGGCCCGCATCGTCGCCTACGCCCATTCCGGCGTGGCCCCCGAGGTCATGGGCCTAGGCCCCATCAGCGCGGTGAAGACCGCCCTGGCCAAGGCCAAGCTGTCTGTCGCCGACATGGACGTGATCGAGAGCAACGAGGCCTTCGCCGCCCAGGCCCTGGCGGTTAGCCGCGACCTCGATTTCAATCCGGCCCGCACCAACCCCAACGGCGGCGCCATCGCGCTGGGTCACCCCATCGGGGCCACCGGCGCCATCATCACCGTCAAGGCGGCCTATGAACTGCAGCGCATCAAGGGCAAGTATGCCCTGGTGACCATGTGCATCGGCGGCGGCCAGGGCATCGCCCTGGTGCTGGCGCGCGAATAAGCCTGCGGTTATGATCCCCCGGCCTGCCAGCCGGGGGATCATATGCACCTGTCCAGCGCCAAGATTCTGCACCAATGGGCCCTGTCCAGTGGCGATGCCATCGGGGTGCAGTCCTTCCACTTCGACACCGAGATGGCCGCGCTGGCATCGGGCGTGACAGGCGACGTGCTGCAGATCGGCAGCCGCGCCAGCGTCATCGATACCCAGGCTCCCTGGCGCAAGCTGTTTGCCCATTGCAATTTCACCGGCATGGATTTGCAGGCCGGCACCAACGTGGACGTGGTGGCCGACATCACCGCCTCGGCCTCGGACCTGCGCCGCCGTCTCAAGGTCAAGGCGTTCGACGCCATCCTGTGTCGCCACGTGCTGGAACACGTCGCCGCCCCGTGGGAGGCGGCGCGCAACATCAAGTTCCTGCTGAAACCCGGCGGCCTGCTGTTCGTCACCGTGCCCTGGGTGCAGGGCTATCACGAATTCCCCCACGACTACTGGCGCATGTCCTTCGCCGGGCTCAAGGCGCTGTTCCCCGGCTTCGAGTGGACGCTGGAATTCTATACCGGTGACCGCGAGGAAGAGGGCTTCCGCCTGCTGTGGAACGGCCAACCCGAACACAGCGAACGCACGCTGCGCATCGAACGCAACCTGTTCCAATTCGCCATCGACCAGGCCCCCGACCAGGACATGTTCGACGACCATCCGGGCAAGAAAATCCACCTGTCTAAGTTCTACATGCCGGCATGTTCGGTGAATTTGGTGGGACGGCGCATATAGGGCGAATAAAAAAGGCGGGCACCGTGCGGCACCCGCCTTCTTCATTCACTCACTTAACGTCTCAGTGCTGGCCGCCGCAGCCGCAGCCCGAGTGGGTGTGCTTGACCTCAAGGGCCGCCACGCCCGGCAGGGTCTTGCCTTCCAGCCATTCGAGGAAGGCGCCGCCGGCGGTGGAAACGTAGGAGAACTTCTCCTCGACGCCCGCCTTGGCCAGGGCCGCGACGGTGTCGCCGCCGCCGGCCACGGTCAGCAGCTTACCCTGCTTGGTGCGCTCGGCCGCGGCCTGGGCCACGGCGTTGGTCGCCTTGTCGAACGGGGCGATCTCGAACGCGCCCAGCGGGCCGTTCCACACCAGGGTCTTGCAGCCGCCCAGGCGATCGATGATGGCCTCGATGCTGGCGGGGCCGGCATCCAGGATCATCTGGTCGTCGGGCACCGCGTCCACCGAGATCACCTTGTTGGGGGCGTTCTCGGCGAACTCGCCGGCCACCACGGCATCCACGGGCAGGACGATGTGGCACTTGGCCGCCTTCGCCTTTTCCAGGATCTCGCGGGCGGTGCCGGCCATCTCCTTCTCGCACAGCGACTTGCCGACAGCCTTGCCCTGCGCGAACAGGAAGGTGTTGGCCATGCCGCCGCCGATGATCAGATAGTCCACCTTGGACACCAGGTTGCCCAGCAGGTCCAGCTTGGTGGAGACCTTGGCGCCGCCGACCACGGCAGCCACCGGCTTTTCCGGGGCTCCCAGGGCGCGGCCCAGGGCTTCCAGCTCGGCCTGCATCAGCCGGCCGGCGGCGGCCGGCAGGATGTGGGCCAGGCCTTCGGTCGAGGCATGGGCGCGATGCGCGGTGGAGAAGGCGTCGTTCACGTAGAGGTCGCCCAGATCGGCCAGCTTCTTGGCGAAGCTGGGCTCGTTCTTTTCTTCCTCGGGGTGGAAACGCACGTTCTCCAACAGGGCGATGTCGCCGTCCTTCAGGCCGGCGATCACCTTCTCGGCTTCTGCGCCGATGCAGTCGTCGGCCCACGCCACCGGCTTGCCGACGGCCTTGGCCAGCGGCTCCACCAGCAGCTTCTGCGAGTACTTGTCCTCGCGGCCCTTGGGCCGGCCGAAGTGCGTCAGCACGATGACCTTGGCGCCCTTGGCGGCCAGCTCCTTGAGCGTGGCCGCCGAACGGTCGATGCGGGTGGTATCCGTGACCTTGCCGTCCTTGGCCGGGACGTTGAGGTCGGCACGGACCAGCACCCGCTTGCCCTTCACATCAAGGGCGTCGATGGTGCGGAACATGGTAGTCCCTCCCGCCCTTAGTGGGTGGCGACGTACTGCACGAAGCGCAGCATGTTGCAGGTGTAGCCGTACTCGTTGTCGTACCAGGAGACGACCTTGACGAAGGTGCTGTCCAGCTGGATGCCGGCATCGGCGTCGAAGATGGACGGCAGCGGGCAGCCGACGAAGTCGGTGGAGACCACCTTCTCGTTGGTGAAGCCCAGCACGCCCTTGAGCGCGCCTTCCGAGGCGGCCTTCATGGCGGCGACAATCTCTTCGTACTTGGCCGGCTTTTCCAGCTCGACGGTGAGGTCGACCACCGAGACGTCCGAGGTCGGCACGCGGAAGCTCATGCCGGTCAGCTTCTTGTTCAGGGCGGGCAGCACAACGCCGACGGCCTTGGCGGCGCCGGTCGAGGACGGGATGATGTTCTCCAGGATACCGCGGCCACCGCGCCAATCCTTCGAGGACGGGCCGTCCACGGTCTTCTGGGTGGCGGTGGCGGCGTGCACGGTGGTCATCAGGCCGCGCTTCACGCCCCAATTGTCGTTCAGCACCTTGGCGACCGGGGCCAGGCAGTTGGTGGTGCACGAAGCGGCCGAGACGATGGCCTGGCCGGCATAGGTCTCGTGGTTCACGCCATAGACGAACATGGGGGTGTCGTCCTTGGAGGGGGCGGACTGCACCACCTTCTTGGCGCCGGCGGCGATGTGCTTCTCGCAGGCTTCCTTGGTCAGGAACAGGCCGGTGGACTCGATCACCACGTCGGCGCCGACTTCGCCCCACTTCAGCTCGGCCGGGTCCTTGACCTGGGTCAGGCGGATCTTCTTGCCGTTGACGATCAGGGTGTTGCCGTCGACCGCGATCTCGCCGTCGAAGCGGCCGTGCACCGAGTCGTACTTCAGCATGTAGGCCAGGTACTCGGGATCCAGCAGATCGTTGATGGCGACGATCTCGAGCTCCGGATAGTGCTTGGTGGCGGCACGGAACACCATGCGCCCGATGCGGCCGAACCCGTTGATGCCTACGCGAACAGTCATATCTTCCTCCACTTGGACGACAACGGCGAGCAGGCACCGGCGCTCTGGGATGCCCGGACGGGGAGAGGCGCGGTGCGTCTGTTGGGCGGAATGCCTGCCGAATTCTGACGCAAACCATATTGCACACTCGGGAGGTCGAATCCAGTCCCGAAAGCGCCCAATAGGGCAGGAGAAAACGTGGAAAATGTTGCGCTTTTGCGACTTTGGCCGGGGGCGCGGGCCAATTCGTGCAGGCCAGCCATGCGGCGAGGCCGCTATGCCCTCGGTCTATCTGGCCCCGACTCCCGGGCCTCGTGTGGGGATGCCGAAATTCGCATCCTTTTGCCATCACCACACTATTCAACAAGCTAGTAGCCTGCTCACCCCGAAATTCATATGGGCACTAGGGCCAAAGCGCGGTTTCGGGGGCGGGCCGGGCTGGGCATACTCCGCCCCGCTTGCCGCTGCCCCCCCGGCGGCACCGACGAGGGCCCTTCTCCCCCCATCCCCCTTGGGCCTCTCGCGCAAGCGGGCCGCCGAGGTCGAAACCCTCGGCGGCCCGTTCTCGTTTTTACCGCTCTAGCTAGCTGCGGTAATCGCAGCGGTCGCCGGTGACCTCGACAAAGCCCTTGGCACCCGGGGCCACGGTGAAGCGGTACTCGCCGCCCTTGACCACCATGGAGTGCTGCAGCGGCAGCTTGCCGGTAACTTCCGAGTCCTTGCCGCCGATGGCGGTGAAATGGACGGTGATCGGCTTATCGGGATCGAAGGCCTGCTCGCCGCCCGAGCCGGTGCCGTCGGCGGTAACGGTGATCAGGTCTTGGAAGCGCACCCAGGTATTGGCGCCGTCGAACTTGGCCGTCTTCACCATGAACCGTTTGGTCGCCTCGCCGCCGCAGCGCTTGGGCCGCTCGGCGTTGGCGATGACGAAGGCCAGGCGCTTGGCGTCCAGGCCGCTGTCCAGCTTGGCCTTCAGCGCGGTGGACAGCTCCTTCATGTCCTCGGACGGCGCCACGGCGGCGTACTTGGCGGCGAAGTCATCGGCGCGCGCCTTCTGCTCGGCCATCTCGGTCTCCAGCCGCGCCGCCTTGTCGCGCTGCTGGGATTCCGACGCGGTCAGGCGGTCGATCTCGGCGCGTCCGGCGGCGATGCTCTCGTCCGCCAGCTTCTGGCCGACCTGGAAGCCATAGAAGCCGGCGGCGCCGATCAGGCCCAGGAAAACCATGAATTTGGAAAGCTTGAGCCAGATGTGCCAGCTGTGCTGGCCGCGGTGGCTTCTGCGGCGGGCCATGTTACCTCCAATCGGAACCGTTAGGGCGAAGGGGGTAACGACGGTTTGTGGCGCAACCATGGCGGCCGGGCGGCCGCCCCCGTAAGGTCACCGCGCCTATCCAAATGGTCAAACCGCTTCTTCGACGCCGGGAAGCAGCTTGTACAGGCGGGCGTCCTTGAGCGCCGAGGCCGAGATCATCTTCAGCGCCGTCGGGTCGCCCACCTTGATCATGCGGGCGTGGACGATGCCCTCGGCGTCCTTGACCAGCTCGCGCACTTCCCACACCGCGCTGGAATCGGTGGGCTGATACTTCTGTCCCGTAACAACCTCGCGTCGCGCCATTGCTTTTCTTCTCCATCCTGCGGCCCGCCTGGGGCGGCGGCCAAATTTTTGCCGGGGCGGGAGGTCTAGGCCAACACCCTGCCGTTTGGAAGGGAAATATGGGTGTCATCTCCGCTTGCGCGAGGGGCGTCTAGGCGGATTTCTATGGTGCTAAGATACTAAAGGTTAAGGATGGGGTCATGACTTGCGGGCTTCGAATGGACGAAGGTTCTGCTTGGTCGAAATTCAGTATTGACCAATGTATTGATGGTTTATGCCCATAGTATGCGCGGCTTCTCTTCGCCGTGTTTCATATTGCATTCGCCGATCCATCGCCTATTTTTGCAAGTGCGAAATCGAAGCCAAGTGGCGGGAGCTGTCACAGGACCGCCAACTAATTTCGTAGTGACGGCGCAACCGGGTTGCTGCGACCATAGCGACGGAAATGCCGTAAGCAATGAGCCGGACGGAGAACACTCTCCCGACGGCTTGCCCTGTCAGGAATGAGAGCCGCCGGGGGACCGGCGGACACCGGGTCGAATAAGAAGACGGTGGGGAAGAAAATGAAGATTCTGATTGCCGATGACCACGAACTGTTCCGTGACGGGCTGCGTCATGTGCTGGACCAGCTGGGCGGCTCGCTGACCATCGTCGAGGCCAGCGACTTCGCGCAGGCCGTCGCCGCCGTTGAGCGCGAATCCGATATCGATATCGTGCTGCTTGATCTGGCCATGCCGGGCATGACCTGGAACGAGGGCCTGCAACGTCTGAAGGAGATGCTGCCGGAATCGGTGCCGATCATCGTGCTGTCCGCCTCCGACGACCGCCGCCACGTGTTGCAGGCGGTGAACATGGGGGCCGCCGGCTTCATTCCCAAGACCTCGTCCAGCCGCGTCATGCTGTCGGCGCTGAAGCTGGTGCTGTCGGGCGGTGTCTACCTGCCGCCGGCCCTGCTCGAACAGGGCAATTCCCAGGGCGATGGCCTGGGTTCGCTGGCCAACGAGAACGCGGTGTCGTTCCTCACGCCCCGTCAGCGTGAGGTGCTGGCCCTGCTCGGCCAGGGCAAGTCCAACAAGGAAATCGCCCGCGTGCTGCAACTGGCCGAAGGCACGGTGAAGCTGCACGTCACCGCCATCCTCAAGGCGCTCAACGTCAACAACCGCACCCGTGCGGTGGTGGCGGCCTCCCAGCTGGGGCTGACCTCGCCGGATACCAGCCAGATCGGGCGCTAAGAATCCCCATGTCCCGCTGAGATTCTCATCGGGACATGGCGTGACGGTGCCTTAGGACGCGTTCCCCGGACGGCCGCCATGGGCGGTCAGCCGGTGGGGCGTGCCGGGCGCAGCGATCGGGCGCTCCTCCTCGCCCCGCTCGGCCGCCAGGTCGTCCATGGCCTGGTCGCCGTCCAGCAGCCGCCGCAAGCGTCGGCGTGCCCGCGACAGCCGCGACTTCACTGTTCCCATGGGAACGCCCAGCGCGGCGGCGGCATCCTCGTACTGCATGCCATCCAGGCCGACCATCAGCACCACCTGCTGCTCCTGTTCCGGCAGCCGGTCGAAGGCGCGCGCCAGGTCTTTCAGCGTCACGCTGTGGACCTGACGGGCGGGGCAGGACAGGTGGGTGTGCTCGTCCAGCAGCGGCACCATGGTGCTCACCGAGCCATGGCGCAGGTATTGGTTGATGTAGAGGTTGTGGAGGATGGTGAACAGCCAGGCGCGCAGGTTGGTGCCCTCGCGCCACAGGTGCTCCCGTGAAATCGCCCGCTCGAGACAGTCCTGGACCAAATCCTCGGCATGCACCGCGTCGCGCACGAGGACGCGGGCATAGCGGCGAAGATTGGGAATATGGTCGGCGACCATCTCACCGAATTGCGGCATGTGTATCACCTTGCCTGACAAGACTGGAGTTGGGGGACCGGAAGGTCTATCGGGGCCAGGCAATGGATCTGTGCCCTGCCTGACCATCCGCCCCTTTGGCTATCCGGAGGTGTGCATGACCCTGGGAGAAAGTAAGCCCGCCTGACGGGGTAACCCCCCGGAGGGCGCGCACGGAAGCGCCCGCTGCCCCGCGGCACATCCGTACCGGCCGCCATGGGGCTCAGGTCGGGTTTTCCCGTTCCTTGGTGCGCATGAAGCGCTCGGTAATCTGGTTCAGCTCCCCTTCGCCCAGCAACTGGCGGGCCTTGGGGAAAACGTCGTTCTCCTCTTCCTGCACGTGCTCCTTGACCTTGCCATGCAGCGACTCCACCGAGTCGAACCAATCATCGGAATCCGCCGGGATCTTCTGGATATCGCTCAGCAGCTTTTCCACCTGGTGGTGCTCGCTCAGGCCGTGCTCGACCATGTCGTGGGAGGGCTTCTTGTTGATCAGCAAGGGATAGAACACCTTCTCTTCGGCATGGGCATGCTTGATCAGCGCCTCTTTCAGCGCCTGAAACAGCGTCTCGCGCCGCGCCTTGTCGGCGCTGGAGGTACGCAAGATGTCGGAAAACAGGCGCTCCACGATGGTGTGGTCGTCGTGCAGCACTTCCAGAACGTTCATGCCGGGCTCCGTGAATTGTGCGTCTCCAGAAGGAACGCCCGTCCTTTGGCCCGGGTTCCGGTGTGCCCGCCCTCTCTCCATCGGCAAGGACGGCCCGCCCAAACGGGGCAGTCCCCTTTCCCGCCGGCGGGACGGGCGCCCACATGGGCGGGGTCTGTGTAAATCCGCATTTAAATCCGCATCCCAGAGGCCCGCCATGGCCCATCGCGCCGACGAAAGCCTGCCGGTCTGGTCGCCGTCCGGCGAGCAGACCATGTCCTTCGAAACCCTCACCGGTGACCTGCGCACCGAAACCTGCGTGGTGGGTGCCGGCATGGCGGGGCTCTCGGTGGCCTGGCACTTGGCCCGCGCCGGCCAGCGGGTGACGGTGGTGGAATCGGGGCCTGGTCCCGGCTTGGGCGAGACCGGCCGTTCTACCGCCCATCTGGCCAGCGCGGTTGATGACGGCTTCGTCGTCCTCGAGCACTTGTTCGGCCCGGCCGGCGCGCGGGCGGTGGCGGAAAGCCATGCGGCGGCCATCGACTGGATCGAGCGGCAGATCACCGACGGGGGCATCGAGTGCGGTTTCCGCCGGCTGGACGGCTGGCTGTTCAACCCGCCCACGGGCGGCATCGACCTGGGCGCTGAAGCCGCCGCCGCCAGCCGGGCCGGCCTGTCGGCCACCCTTGAAGCGCGGGCGCCCCTGGCGGGCTTCCAGACCGGCCTGGCCATTCGCTTTGGCGCCCAGGCCCGCATGGACCCGCGCGCCTTCATTCACGGCCTGGCAGCGGCCTGCGCCCGGCTGGGGGTGCGGTTGCTGGGCAACGCCCCGGTGGTGTCGGTGGAGGGCGGTCATCCCGCCCGCGTCAGCACCGGCCAGGGCTGGCACGTGCTCGCCGATGCCGTGGTGGTCGCCACTGACTCTCCCATCAACGACCGCATCGCCATCCATTCCAAGCTGGTGCCCATGCGCACCTATGCGGTGGCGCTGGAGGCGGCGGCCGAGGGCGCCGACCCCGACGCCCTCTATTGGGATAGTGCCGACCCTTATCATTATGTGCGCTTCGGCGAAGCCGGTGACGGCGCCCGCGTGCTGATCGTGGGCGGCGAGGACCACCGCGTCGGCCAGCCGGCCCACGGCCAGGAGCGCTGGCAGCGGCTGGAGGAATGGGCGCGGCAGCGCTTCGCCGGCCTGGGCGCGGTCAAGGCGCGCTGGTCCGGCCAGATCATCGAACCGGTCGACCGCATCGCCTTCATCGGCCGCAACCCCGGCGAGTCCAACGTCTTCGTCGCCACCGGTGATTCCGGCAACGGCATCACCCACGGCGCCATTGCCGGCCTGGTGATCTCGGATCTGGTGCTGGGGCGGGACAATGCCTGGGCGCGGCTTTACGACCCGGCACGGCTGACGCTGAAGGCGGCGCAGGGCTATGCCGACGCCGGGCTGAAGGTGGCCGAGCACTACGCCGAGTGGCTGACCGGCGGTGAGGTGGACGACGTGGCGCTGATCCCGCCCGGCGGCGGTGCGGTGGTGCGCCAGGGGCTGTCCAAGCTGGCGGTGTACCGCGACGAATCGGGCCAATTGCACAAGCGGCTGGCGGCGTGCAGCCACATGAAATGCGTGGTGGCGTGGAACGACGCCGAACGTTCGTGGGATTGCCCGTGCCACGGCTCGCGTTTCGACCGCTTCGGCCGTGTGCTCAATGGCCCCGCGACCTCTCCTTTGGCACCCGAGGGGTAACACCTCTGAATCGTCGTTCTCGCCTTTAGAGGACGCCAAAAAGCGACGTTTCTGTGGTGGCATGGGTGAGGGGGCGCGTTACCGGCAGCAGAACGGCACTCTTGCTCTTCGAGGGTCATCGATCATGGCAATCCGCAGCCCCGCAGCGCCCAATCCCGTTCCCAGCGTGCTGATGACGGTGGAGCCGCCCGGCACCATGTGGCCCCACGCCGACACCTTGGTGCGGGAATTGTCGGCCTTGGGGGTGGAGGTCACGGTGGCGGCGCTGACACCCTTGCGCCCCGGCCAGCGCATCGAATTCGCCGGCATACCCGGCGTCGAGCTGGCCGCCTGTCCCACCCCTGCCGCCACGCCGGCCGAGCACCTGGCCAACCGATCGCGCATCGCCGACTGGCTGTTGGGCCTGGAGGAGATGCTGAACCCCGACGTGGTGCATCTGACCGGCTATCTCCATGCCGGGCTGCCGTGGTGCGGCAAGGTGCTGGTGGCCGGCCATCCCGGTGCCGGCGCCGCCTATGGCCGCCTGGACGCCGAGCAGCGCCGCATCTGTCGCGCCGCCTTCCAGCATGGGTTGAAGGGCGCCGACATGATGGTCACCCCTACCGAGGCCATGATGAGCGCGCTGCAACGCCATTTCGGCATCGTGCCCGGCCGGGTCATCCGCGATGGCCGCGACCCGTCCCGCTTCACGCCGGTTCCCAAGGAACCGGTCATCCTGTCGGTGGGCGGCTTGCGCGAGGATTGCAGCCAGCGTTCTCCCCTTGAGGCGGCCGCGCCGCGCCTGCCCTGGCCGGTGGTGGTGGCGGGCGACCAGTTGGATGCCGATGGCCGCCCGGTGCGGCTGGAGGGCATCTCGGCGCTGGGGCGCATGCATCCCACCCAGCTGCTGCCGTGGTTCAACCGCGCCGCCATTTACGTGGCGCTGACCGCCGAGGGGCCGGGCACCTGGGCGATGGAGGCGGCGCTGGCCGGCTGCGCCCTGGTTCTGGGCGACACCGCCGCCCTGCGCGAGATGTGGAGTGGCGCTGCTCTGTTCGTGAATCCTGGCGATCCGGATGCCCTGGCCGCCGGCCTGCGCACCCTGCTGGGGGACCGCCGCCTGCGCGAGGCCATGGGGCTGGCGGCCCGCCGCCGGGCCCTGCGCAACCCGGCCCGCGCCATGGCCGAAGCCTATCTCGCCGCCTACCGCGACCTGATGGCGGCACGTGCGCCCAATCAGTTCGCCGAGGAGAAACAGGGGTAGGTGCCGGGCATAGGAGGCACCTCGATTAGTTAAGTTGAATATGGCGGCGCAGCAAACGACTTCGAGGGCGTCAGCAACCACTGGGGGCGCCGTATGACCGGCTCCGCAACGGACGAGACGGCGCGGCGTTTCCGTCGTACCCGCGCCCGGACCCTGTCCCTGGTGGAAGGCCTGACACCTGAGGATATGGGCGGTCAGGCCTTCCCCGAGGCCAGCCCCGCCAAGTGGCATCTGGCCCATACCACCTGGTTCTTCGAGACCTTTGTGCTGGCTGAATACCGGCCGTCACGTCCGCCCTTCCGGGCGGAATTCCGCACCTTGTTCAATTCCTATTACGACAATGTCAGCCGCAACCGGCCGCGCCAGGCCGACCGGGGTTGGCTCACCCGTCCGGCCCTGGCCGAGGTGCTGGCTTGGCGTCGCGCCGTGGACGAGGGGGTGGATGGCCTGCTGGCCGAGGCGGGCGACGATCCCGACCTGTTGGCCGTCATCGACCTGGGCCTTGCCCACGAGGAGCAGCACCAGGAATTGCTGCTCACCGACGGCCTTGCCCTGTTCGCCCGCAACCCGCTGGAACCGCCCTGGAGCAAGCGCCGTGCGGCCTCGTCGCCGGCTGCGGCTCCCGGCTGGATAAGCCATGAGGGCGGGGCGGTGGAGATCGGCCGCGACCATGCCGGTTTCGACAACGAAGGCCCGCGCCACCGGGTCTTTCTGGCCCCCTTCCGCCTGGTTGCCCGTGCGGTCACCAACGGCGAGTGGCTGGATTTCATGGCGGACGGCGGCTACGGCACCCCGTTGCTGTGGCAGTCGGACGGCTGGGATGCGGCGCAGGCCCTGGGCTGGCAGGCGCCGGAATATTGGCGGCGCGCTGAAGCTGGCTGGACCACCTTCACGCTGGCCGGCCGCGAGCCGGTGGTCCTTGATGCCCCGGTCTGCCATGTCAGCTGGTTCGAGGCCGATGCCTTCGCTCGCTGGGCGGGGCGGCGGTTGCCCACCGAAGCGGAATGGGAGGCGGTGGCGGCGCCGTTGCCGCTGGCCGGCAACCTGCTGGATGCCGGCGCCCTCCGTCCGCTGCCGGGCGGGACCATGTTCGGCGACGTGTGGGAGTGGACCGGCAGCGCTCACCGTCCCTATCCCGGCTATCGGCCGCCGGCCGGTGCCTTCGGTGAATACAACGGCAAGTTCATGACCGGGCGCATGGTGCTGAAGGGCGGCAGTTTCGCCACCGTCGCCGCTCACCTGCACGCGGCGACCCGCAATTTCTGGTGGCCGTCGGCCCGCTGGCAGTTCACCGGCCTGCGTCTGGCGGAGGATGCATGAAGGAGGATGTATGAAGACGGGCGGCAACGTCGATACCGGCTTTCGCGAGGCGGTGCTGGCCGGGCTCTCCCAGCGGCCGCACGCCATTCCTTGCAAATACCTCTACGACACCGAGGGCTCGGCCCTGTTCGAGCGCATCACCGAGCTTGAGGAATATTACCCCACCCGCACCGAGATCGCCCTGTTGAACGAGACCGGTCCCCACGTCGCCGAGCGGATCGGCCCCGGTGCCCGCGTGGTGGAGTTCGGCTGCGGCACCATGAAGAAGACTCGGCTGCTGCTGGCCGCGCTGGCATCGCCCTCGGCCTACGTGGCCATCGACGTGGCGCGCGAGCCCCTGCTGCTGGGCGCGCGGCGCATGGCGGCGCTGTTCCCCGACATGGCGGTGGTGCCGCTGGTGGCCGATTTCACCCGCCCGCTCACCCTGCCGCCCGACAGCGATGGCGCCGGCCCGGTGCTGGGCTTCTTCCCCGGCTCCACCATCGGCAACATGGCGCCCGGTGAAGCCCGCGCCTTCCTGCGCCGGGTGGCCCGGGTGGTGGGGCCGGGCGGTTGGCTGCTGGTCGGGGTGGACTTGGTGAAGGCCCAGGCCCTGCTGGACGCCGCCTATGACGACGCCCAGGGCGTCACTGCCGCCTTCATCCGCAACCTGCTGGCCCGGGCCAATCGTGAGTTGGCGGCCGGTTTCGACCTCTCGGCCTTCGATCATCGCGCCTGGTGGAACGCCCGCGAGGGGCGGGTGGAAATCCACCTGGTATGCAGTCGCCGCCAGTTGGTCGAGGTCGACGGCCGCCAGTTCCGCCTGCGCCGCGGCGATACCATCCACGTGGAGGATTGCTACAAATACACCCTGGACCAGTTCCGCTGGCTTGCGCGCCTGGGCGGTTTTAGTCCCGAACTCGCTTGGGTCGACGCCAACAAGCTGTTCAGCCTGCACCTGCTCAGGGTTCCCCTGATCCCGCAATAATGGGTGTTTGAACGCTCCCCAGTTGGACTTATCCTTGTCGATAGGTAGAGCTGGGGGGCCATCGTGGCGCATGAACAATCCTGGCATGTCCTTACCATAGACGAGACCAGCCGCCGCCTGGACAGTGATGCCCAATGCGGGCTGTCGCTGGACGAGGCGGCGCGGCGGCTGAGCCAATTCGGCCCCAATGCGCTGCCCGAGAAGCCGCCGCGCCCG
>DATJKV010000139.1:0-6826 GCA_035491155.1 Magnetospirillum sp.
GGGTGTCGCCGGTGCCGGTGTCTTCCAGGCCGGCCAGGGCGACGATGTCGCCAGCACGGGCCTCGGCGACCTCCTCGCGCATGTTGGCGTGCATCAGCAGCATGCGGCCCAGCGTCTCGGCCTTGCCCTTGGTGCTGTTGAAAACCTCGTCGCCAGTGCACACGGTGCCGGAATAGACGCGCACGAAGGTCAGCGAGCCCACCAACGGATCGTGCATGACCTTGAAGGCCAGGCCGGCGAAGGGAGCGTCGTCATTAGCGGCGCGGGCGATCTCGGCCGGCGAGCCGGCGGTCATGCTCTTGACCCCGCTGAGGTCCAAGGGCGAGGGCAGATAATCCACCACGGCATCCAGCAGCGGCTGGACCCCCTTGTTGCGGAACGAAGCGCCGCACAGCACCGGCACGTAGGTCATGGACAGCGTGCCCTTGCGAATGCAGCGCTTCAGCGTGTCCAGATCCGGCTCGGCACCACCCAAATAAATGTTGAGAGCCGCATCGTCCAACTCGACGGCGGCTTCGATCAACGCCTTGCGGGCGGCTGCGACGGAATCGGAAAATTCGTCGGGGATGGGCCGGTCGATAAACTCGGCCCCCAGGGTCTCGTCCTTCCACACCACCGCGACGTTGCGCAGCAGGTCGAAGATGCCGAGGAACTGCCCGTCCTTGTGGTAGGGCAGGGTCAGCGCCAGCGGGCGGGCGCCCAGGCGCTGGGAGATCATGGTCACCGCGGCGTCGAAGTCAGCGCCCACGCGGTCCATCTTGTTGATGAAACAGATGCGCGGCACGCCGTACTTGTCGGCCTGCCGCCACACCGTTTCGGACTGGGGCTCCACCCCGGCAACGCCATCGAACACGGCCACGGCACCATCGAGGACGCGGAGGCTTCGCTCCACCTCGATGGTGAAATCCACGTGGCCGGGAGTGTCGATGATGTTGACGCGGTGGCCGCGCCAGAAGGCGGTGGTGGCCGCGGAAGTTATGGTGATCCCACGCTCCTGCTCCTGCTCCATCCAGTCCATGGTCGCGGTGCCTTCGTGCACCTCGCCCAGTCGGTAGGACTTTCCGGTGTAGTACAGGATCCGCTCGGTCGTGGTCGTCTTACCGGCATCAATGTGAGCCATGATGCCGATATTACGATAACGATCGAGTGGCGTCGTACGAGCCATGGGGAACTCCGCGGCCCCGACCTTTTACCAGCGGTAGTGCGAGAACGCCTTGTTGGCGTCCGCCATACGATGGGTATCCTCGCGCTTCTTTACGGCGGCACCGCGGTTGTTGGCGGCGTCGAGCAGTTCGCCCGACAGACGGTCAACCATGGTGGTCTCGGAACGCTTACGCGAGTAGTCGATCAGCCAGCGGATGGCCAGGGCCTGGCGGCGATCCTGGCGGACCTCGACCGGCACCTGGTAGGTGGCACCGCCAACACGGCGGGAGCGCACCTCGACGGCGGGCTTCACGTTGTCCAGGGCATCATGGAAGACCTGGCGGGGATCCTGGCCGGTCTTGTTCTGGATCTTCTCCAGAGCGCCATAGACGATGGCCTCGGCAGCGGACTTCTTGCCGTCCAGCATGAGGCAGTTCATGAACTTGGCAATCACCAGATCGCCATACTTGGCGTCGGGATTGATTTCGCGCTTTTCGGCGGCGTGACGACGGGACATGGTCTAATACCTCACTTCGGACGCTTGGCGCCGTACTTCGAACGACGCTGCTTACGGTCCTTCACACCCTGGGTATCCAGAGTGCCGCGGATGATGTGATAGCGGACACCGGGAAGATCCTTCACACGGCCGCCACGGATCATCACCACCGAGTGTTCCTGAAGGTTGTGACCTTCGCCCGGGATGTAGCTGGTAACTTCGAAGCCGTTGGTCAGGCGCACACGAGCAACCTTACGCAGCGCCGAGTTGGGCTTCTTCGGGGTGGTGGTGTAGACGCGGGTGCAAACACCACGCTTCTGCGGGCAGGCCTCGAGGGCCGGCACCTTGTTGCGCGCCGTCAAAGGCTGGCGCGGCTTACGGATCAACTGATTGATCGTGGGCATTCAAGTCATTCCCTTCGGAAAGGAGTACGGATAAAACCATAAAAAAGCCGCTGGTGGCATGCCACCGGGGCTTCCTTCGGGCTTCGACCGCCGACCCGTCCGGCGTTTGATAATTGTTTCGAACTTTTCCGAGGCAAGCGCCATTGCGGGCACCTTTCCCGGAAAGCGCCGCATCCTATTGGCCCACCTCCCCCGCGTCAAGAGAAAGAGTCGGTTTCAGGGGCACGCGGAGGGACACGCGGGCGGCCGGGGCAGCTTCTCACCCCATGGTAGGTTTCGGTAACCATTTTCGTGTTATTCTAACCTGGAGCCCGAGTCGGAGCCGATCCATGACGACGCCCGCGACCACCACTGACATCCCGACCATCCAGCGTCCCGAGCACAAGGTGGCCGCCCACATCAAGGACGCCGCCCAAGCCACGGGCGTGTCCTTCGACTTCCTGCTGGCCCAGGCCAACCAGGAAAGCCGGCTCAATCCGGATGCCAAGAGCGCGCGCTCGTCGGCCATGGGGCTGTTCCAGTTCACCTCCGGCACCTGGCTGGACATGATCAAGAACCACGGGGCCGATTACGGGCTGGAGAAATATGCCGACGCCATCGTCAAGGGCGCCGACGGCCGCTGGACGGTCAAGGACAAGGCGCTGAAGAAGGAGATCCTGGACCAGCGCCGCGATCCCCGGCTGTCGGCCCTGATGGCGGGTGAGTACGCCAAGGACAACCAGCAGGTGCTGCAGGCCAAGCTGGGGCGAAAGGTTTCCACCCAGGACCTCTATCTCGCCCACTTCCTCGGCGCCGGCGGAGCCCTCAAGGTGCTGAAGGGGCGCGCCCATCCGGAAGGCGACCAGCAGCCGAGCGAACTGGCCGGCGCGGCCCAGGCCAACCCTGACGTCTTCCGCGATCCCGGCACCGGCGAGCAACGCTCGCTGGACTCTGTCTACGCGACGGTGGGCAAGCGCTTCCGCAATGCCATGGCCGAGGCCAACCGGGTGGCGAACCGGCTGCAGCCGCAGGTGGACCTGGCCGCCCTGCATCCGGTCGCCCGCCCCGATGAGGCCACCGCCGCCGACCAAACCGCCGCGACGCTGGCGAACGCCACCACGACCGGCGCGGCGCTGACCATGGCCGACATTCCAGCCGCCATTTCCAGCTTCCCCGCCCGCCTGCCGCCTCGGCCGGCGGGCCAGCCGGTGCATATGGATTCGCGTGACGGCCAGCCCTTCCCGGTCCGCCTGCCGCCGCCCATCACCGGCCAGCGCGCCGACGCCAGCGACCTGGGCACGCTGCTGTCGGTCAACGAGGAAACTGAAAGCCTCTAGCCCCGCTTGGGCAGGGTGAACCAGAAGGTGGAGCCCCGCCCCGCCTCCGATTCCACCCAGATCCGCCCGCCGTGGCGTTCCACCACGCGCTGACAGATGGCCAGGCCGATGCCGGTCCCGCCGTAGCTGTCGCGCGAATGCAGGCGCTTGAACAGGTCGAAAATCTGCCGGTGATATTGCTGGTCGATGCCGATGCCGTTATCGCGCACATAGAAGGCATACAGGCTGCCGCGATCCTCGCAGCCGATTAGGACTTCGGCACGCACGTCGTCGCGGCGGTACTTCAGGGCGTTGGCGATCAGGTTCTGGAACAGGCTGCCCAGCTGGGTGGCGTCGGCCTGGACCACCGGCAACGGCCCCTTCACCTCGACCACCGCCTGGGCTTCAGCGATGACGCTTTTCAGGTGGGCCAGCGCCGAGCTGACCAGCGCACCGGCCTGTACCGGTGCCAGGGTCAGCTGGCCGGTGCCGATGCGGGAATAGGCCAGCAATTCATTAATGATGGCCTGCATGCGGCGAACGCCCTCGACGGTATAGCCGATGAAGGCGTCGGCGTCGGGGTCGAGGCGGCCGCGATAACGCCGTTCCAGCAACTGAACGTATGACGCGATGTTGCGCAGCGGCTCCTTGAGGTCATGCGACGCCACGTAGGCGAACTGTTCCAAATCTGCGTTGGAGCGCTCCAGGTCGCGGTTGAGGCAGGCAAGCTCAACGGCGGCCTTGTGCTCGCGCGAAACCTGACGGCCCAGCAGCACGATCACCGTCAACAGTACCAGCATCACCCCGCCCACTACCATGGCTACCCGGGTCGAACGCCGGCGCCAGGCATCCAGCGCGTCCTCTTCGGACACCCCCGCCCAGGCGATCAGGTTGCGGCCCGCCAGGGTGCGGTAGGCGACCACGCGGAGCATCTGGTCATGGGGCGACTGGCCACGGAAGGTATCCTCGGCCGCACGGGACAAGTGCTCGAACAGGTTCGTCCCCGACACCGGGCGGCCGGTTTCCTCTGGGCGGGAAGGCTGGCGCACCAGCACGCTGCCGTCCAAACGGGCAACCCCCAGCACCAGGGCCTGGCCGATCTCGACCCTCTGGTACAGCGCCTTGAAGCTGTTCGTATCGACCAGCACGGCGACGAATCCGAGGAGAGCACCGGTGGCATCGGTAACCCGGCGGGCCACCGGGAAGGCGACGCGGCGGGCGGCATCGTCGAAGATTGCCGGCCCCACATAGGTGTCGGTGGCACCCTCGGCGCGCACGGCCTTGACCCAGGCCTGGTCGGCAAAGGAGGTGCCGGGCGGATGGAAGCCCTCGGCGTCATAGACCACCCGGCCGGCGGGATCGACCAGGTAGATGTTGGCGACATACGGCGTGTCCCGCCTCATGGCGGTCAGACTGGCGCGGTTGCCGGAGAGACCCACGGCGGCGATCAGCCCCTGGTCGACCACCCGATCGGCAACGCGCAGCACCATCAGCTCGGCATTGTCGAGGAGACGATTGACGTGCTCGTCCAGCAGCTGGACGGTGGCCCGGGTATCGCCTTCCACGTCGGCTCGCATGTCGCGCAGGTCGTTCAACACCATGACCGTGCCCACGGTCATGCTGGCAAGGGCGAAGAAGATCGCCAGGACGATCAGCAACCCGTGGGGCCGCAACAGCGGTCGCCAAGCCGTATTCACGATCTTCCCTTTGCGCGGGTCCTAACGCCGCATCCGGCGTCCACCTTAGGATTAAATCGCGAACCCCATCGCAGGACAAGAGACATAAGCCGAGGGTGTAGAATTGCCGCGCGCCAAACAAAAACCCCCGCCGGTGTCCCGGCGGGGGTGTTTGCTTGACTAGGCGAACGCCTTACTCGGCCGGAGCGGCCGGGGGCTGGGTGCCGGCGTCGGCGCTGGCGGGCAGCACCGGCGTCTCCTCGCCGCCTTCCACCTGCATCTCGCGGTCGCGCTTGGCGGCCAGCTCGCGCAGGCGATTCATCACCGCGCCGGTACCGGCGGGGATCAGACGGCCGACGATCACGTTCTCCTTCAGGCCGTTCAGGGTGTCCACCTTGCCCGAGACGGCAGCCTCGGTCAGCACGCGGGTGGTCTCCTGGAACGACGCGGCGGAAATGAAGGAGTGGGTCTGCAGGCTCGCCTTGGTGATGCCCTGCAGCACCGGGGTGCCCGCAGCCGGGCGGCCCTGCTCCTTGATCGCCTTGGCGTTCTCAGCCTCGAACTCGACGCGGTCCACGGTCTCGCCCACCAGCAGGGTGGTGTCGCCACCATCGGTGATCTCGATCTTCTGCAGCATCTGGCGAACGATCACCTCGATGTGCTTGTCGTTGATCTTCACACCCTGGAGACGATAGACCTCCTGGATCTCGTTGATGAGGTACTGAGCCAGCGCCGCCACACCCATCACCTTCAGGATGTCGTGCGGCACCGGGTTGCCGTCCATCAGCGCATCGCCACGGCGGACATAGTCGCCTTCCTGCACCGAGATGTGCTTGCCCTTGGGGATCAGGTACTCGACCGGATCGCCATCCTCCGGAACCACCAGGATGCGGCGCTTGGACTTGTAGTCCTTGCCGAATTCCACGCGGCCGTCGATGTCGGCGATGATGGCGTGATCCTTGGGCTTGCGGGCTTCGAACAGCTCGGCCACACGCGGCAGACCGCCGGTGATGTCGCGGGTCTTCGAGCTTTCGCGCGGGATACGGGCCAGCACGTCGCCAGCATTCACCCGCTGGCCGTTCTCGACCGACAAGATGGCGTCCACCGACATGAAGTAGCGGGCTTCCAGGCCGTTGGGCAGGGTCACCGGCTGGCCCTTATCGTTCCGCAGCTCGACGCGCGGACGCAGATCGGAACCACGCGGCTGCTGCTTCCAGTCGACCACCACCTTGCTGGCGATGCCGGTGGCCTCGTCGACCACCTCGCGCATGGACAGGCCTTCGACCAGGTCCAGGAAGTGCGCCACACCGTCGGTTTCGGTGATGATCGGCAGGGTGTAGGGATCCCACTCCGCCAGCTTGGTGCCCTTGGCAGTCTTGGAGCCTTCCTCGACCAACAGCTTGGCGCCGTAGGGAACGCGGTGACGGGCACGCTCGCGGCCATTGACGTCGAGCAGCGCGATTTCGCAGTTGCGCGACATCACGATCTTGGCGCCGACCGAGTTGGTCACGACGTTCTTGTTCAACACCTGCACGGTCAATTCGCCGGTCGCCTCGATGGACGACTGCTCGGCACCGCGCTGCGCCGCACCACCGATGTGGAAGGTACGCATGGTCAGCTGGGTGCCGGGCTCGCCGATGGACTGGGCGGCGATGACGCCGACCGCCTCACCCACGTTGACGCGGGTGCCGCGGGCCAGGTCGCGGCCGTAGCAGGCGCCGCAGACGCCTTCCGCAGCCTCGCAGGTGAGCACCGAGCGGATGGCGACTTCCTCGATGCCGGCATCGTCGATGGCTTCCACCTCGGCTTCGC
>DATJKV010000140.1:0-2051 GCA_035491155.1 Magnetospirillum sp.
GGCAATGGCCGGAAGGCTGTAGCGCCACAGCAGCTTGAGGGGTTTCTCATAGTCCTGGGATAAGCTGGCGAACAGCAGCAGGAACACCGACAGCACCAGGGCCTGCCACCAGGGCCAATTCGCCCAGGCCGGGGCCGAGAAGATCAGCACGAAAAGCCGGGCCGCCGTCTTCCCGCTGGTGACGCCGCCGGTCAGGGTCGAAATGGTCTGGCCGCCGGCCCCGCCGAACCAATGCCGCCAGAGCCCGCCCAGGAGAGCGGATGCGGCGATGATGGCAACACTCTGCGTGGTCATTGCGCCACCGCCTGCTGGGCGCGCACCCAGGCCTGCAGGTCGATCAACTGTTGCCGGGTTTCGTTTCCGGTTCCGAGGTCTTCGGCGGCAGCGCTAACGACGGCAGAGAGTGGAACGCCGGAGGGGTCGCCATCAGATTTCCCGGAGGCGTCGGGAACGAGGGGCACGCCACGGGCTGCGGCATCGAGCAGGCGGATAGTGCCATAAGGGATAACGCAGGCAGCGTCAGTTTTCGCAGAAACATAGCGGGGAACCTCCTTCACGATGGTCTTAGTGATGACTTGGATAGTCTGCTTATGCTCGGCGGCGGCCTGCCCGGCGTCCTGAGTGATCAGATCGCGGTGCTGCACCTCGACAAGCTCGCCCTGAACCTGCTTTGCGGCTGATTTGGCAAACTGCCCCTCTTTCCAATCCGCTCCGAACCAGCCACCAGCGGCGAGGCCGATCAGCAGCCCAAGGGCAAGATCACGAATGCTGAAACCGAACATGGGTTATCTCCATCAATCCAGAACCTCATCCTTCGCCTGGACGGGCGGAGGCTTGGGGGGCGCCGAAGAAGCGGGAGCTGTGGCACGGTGCAGATAGTCGTGAGTCGTGGCGGCGGTGACATAGGCCGCCACCACGGTCCCAGCCAGGGTGAAGGCCGACATCACGGCGGTCTTGGCCACCTCGGAATTTACCCACGGCAGCACAAGCGAGCCGATGACGACGCCCGCGCAGAATTGGAGCGTCCGCACGGCCATCTGCCGCCGGAAATCCCACCCCCCGCGCGGAGCGTCGAGCCGCATCAGACCCCCAGCGCCCGGCAGGCGGCGCGATAGGCCGTCAAGCGCTCGTCGTAGCCGATGGCGTCACCCTGCGGCTTGGTCTTGTGGCCCTTGTTGATCAGATCACAGACGCCGTCGAAATCGCCGGCATCGGCATAGCGATTGATCCCGTGCTTCGACCAGAACCAGGCCGCCGATCGGGCGGCTCCTTCCGGCCCCTCCAGATAATCCGGCTGGCCCAGCAGATCGATGCCCAAGGCTTCGCCGCATTCGGCGTAATTGTCCTTGCCGGTCAGCTGGATCAGGCCACGCCCGCGGAAGCTCCAGCCGTCGCCGCTGTCCTCGTCTCCGTTGCCCATGCGATCGGCATAGACGCGGTTGGCGATGCGTTCGGGCTGGCGGTCATAGTCCTGCGCTTCATCGGCGTCGAAGTGGCTGGGAAAAACCCGCAACAAGCCCTTTGCGCTATAGTTCAGGTTCTCGGTCGTGCGGGTCAGGTTCCCGCTCTCGACGCCGATATTGGCGAGGAAAGCCGCCAGCCGGTGCGGCGTATTGATCTCGAATTCGTCGCAGGCCGCGGCCAGGGCCGTCAGAAAGTGATCCACATTCTCGCCCGGCGCATCGGGCACAGCCGCCGCCAGGATTTCGCGGGTCAACATGATTACCTCACTCCCATTTTGCCGGTGATTCCAACCCATAGGGCCGCCGCCAGAGCGACAAAGGCCGCGCCAAAAAAGGCCATGGCCCCATGATCGGCGATGCGGCGCAGCTTGCGCCCGAAACGAAGATCCTCTTGAAACTCCGCCACCTGCTCGGGCTTGGTGACATCGACGCCGAGGATGGCGAAAACATCCCTTACCGCCAGATCGGCGGCCTTGGTGGCGATGGTGGCACCGTGCAGGCATTCAGATCGCGAAGTCTCGCATGCGGGTGGATTGCGGCGGTCAGGGCCGACATACTCATCAGCCATCACGACCCCGCCGGATAGGC
>DATJKV010000141.1:0-4056 GCA_035491155.1 Magnetospirillum sp.
CTGCGCTGCCTGGCCTCGGCCGGCTGCAAGGTGACCGTGCTGCCCGCCACCGCCACCGCCGATGACGTGCTGCGCCATCAGCCGGACGGCGTGTTCCTGTCCAACGGCCCGGGCGACCCGGCCGCCACCGGCGAATACGCCGTGCCGATGATCCAGGGCGTGCTGGCCGCCGGCAAGCCGCTGTTCGGCATCTGCCTCGGCCACCAGATGCTGTCGCTGGCCCTGGGCGCCAAGACCTACAAGATGGACACCGGCCACCGGGGCGCGAACCATCCGGTCAAGGACCTGGCCACCGGCAAGGTCGAGATCACCAGCCAGAACCACGGCTTCGTGGTGGACGAGAGCACCCTGCCGTCGGGCGTCGAGGTCACCCACCGGTCGCTGTTCGACAAGTCGGTGGAAGGCATCAAGGTGGACGGCAAGCCGGTCTTCTCGGTCCAGTACCACCCGGAAGCCAGCCCCGGCCCGCAGGACAGCCATTACCTGTTCCACCGGTTCGTGGAGATGATGGAAAAGCGGGGCTAGGCCCCGCTTTTTTCCGCCTCCCAACCGCCAAGTATTCGTTGAGAAGAAGCCGCCGCCATGCCCAAACGTACAGATATCAAGTCCATCCTCATCATCGGTGCCGGTCCGATTGTCATCGGTCAGGCCTGCGAGTTCGACTATTCGGGCGTGCAGGCGTGCAAGGCGCTGAAGGAGGAGGGCTACCGGGTCATCCTGGTCAATTCCAACCCGGCGACCATCATGACCGACCCGGGCCTGGCCGACGCGACCTATATCGAGCCGATCACCCCGGACGTGGTGGCGAAGATCATCGAGAAGGAGCGCCCCGATGCGCTGCTTCCCACCATGGGCGGCCAGACCGCGCTGAACACGGCCATGAAGCTGGCCGATGACGGCGTGCTGGAGAAGTTCGGCGTCGAGATGATCGCGGCCAAGCGCGACGTCATCGCCAAGGCCGAGGACCGCCTGCTGTTCCGCGACGCCATGGACAAGATCGGCCTGGAAAGCCCCAAGTCCAAGGTGGTGCGCACCCTGCAGGAAGCGCGCGAGGCGCTGGATTTCGTCGGCCTGCCGGTGATCATCCGTCCCAGCTTCACCCTGGCCGGCACCGGCGGCGGCATCGCCTACAACATCGAGGAATACGAGACCATCGTCTCCGGCGGCCTGGCGGCGTCGCCGGTGCACGAGGTGCTGGTCGAGGAATCGGTGCTGGGCTGGAAAGAGTACGAGATGGAGGTTGTCCGCGATAAGAAGGACAACTGCATCATCATCTGCTCGATCGAGAACGTCGACCCCATGGGCGTGCACACCGGTGATTCCATCACCGTGGCGCCGGCGCTGACGCTGACCGACAAGGAATACCAGATCATGCGCAACGCCTCGCTGGCGGTGCTGCGTGAGATCGGCGTCGATACCGGCGGCTCCAACGTCCAGTTCGCGGTCAACCCCAAGACCGGCCGCATGACCGTCATCGAGATGAATCCGCGCGTGTCGCGCTCGTCGGCGCTGGCCTGCAAGGCGACCGGCTTCCCGATCGCCAAGGTGGCCGCCAAGCTGGCGGTGGGCTACACCCTGGACGAGCTGGCCAACGACATCACCGGCGTGACCCCGGCCTCGTTCGAGCCGACCATCGACTACGTGGTCACCAAGATTCCGCGCTTCACCTTCGAGAAGTTCCCGGGCGCCGATCCGAACCTGACCACCTCCATGAAGTCGGTGGGCGAGGCCATGGCTATCGGCCGCACCTTCCAGGAATCCCTCCAGAAGGGCCTGCGCTCCATGGAGACCGGTCTGACTGGCCTCAACGAGGTGGAAATCCCCGGCGCTTCGGCCGCCGACCGCAAGGACGCGGTGAAGAAGCAGCTGGCCATTCCGCGCCATGACCGCCTGCTGGTAGTGGCGCAGGCGTTCCGCCTGGGCCTGACCGTGGACGAGATCCACAATGCCTGCTTCTTCGACAAGTGGTTCCTTGAGCAGATCAAGTCCATCGTTGACGCCGAGGAACAGGTGCGCGCCAAGGGGCTGCCCATCGACGCCGCCAGCATGTTGCGGCTGAAGAAGATGGGCTTCTCGGACCAGCGCTTGTCCCAGCTGTCGGGTAAGAGCCTGACCGAGACCGCGTTCCGCCGCGAGGTGCTGAACGTCAAGCCGGTGTTCAAGCGCATCGACACCTGTGCCGCCGAGTTCCCGTCCTCCACCGCGTACATGTACTCGTGCTACGAGGGCGACGGCGTCAACCCGGCGGAATGCGAGGCCGAGCCCTCGGACCGCGAGAAGGTGGTCATCCTGGGCGGCGGTCCCAACCGTATCGGCCAGGGCATCGAGTTCGACTATTGCTGCGTGCACGCGGCCTATGCGTTGGATGACGCGGGGAAGGAGACCATCATGGTCAACTGCAACCCCGAAACCGTCTCCACCGATTACGACACCTCGGACCGCCTGTACTTCGAGCCGCTGACCGCCGAAACGGTGATCGAGTTGGTGCGCAAGGAGCAGAGCAAGGGCAAGGTGCTGGGCTGCATCGTCCAGTTCGGCGGCCAGACGCCGCTGAAGCTGGCCCACGCGCTGGAGCAGGCCGGCATCCCGATCCTGGGCACTAGCCCGGACATGATCGACTTGGCCGAGGACCGCGAGCGCTTCCAGCGCCTGCTGCAGGATCTCGGGCTCAAGCAGCCGCCGAACGGCACCGCCCGCTCGCTGGAGGAAGCCAAGGCGGTGGCCGAGCGCATCGGCTATCCCGTGGTCATCCGCCCCAGCTTCGTGCTGGGCGGCCGCGCCATGCAGATCGTCTACGACCATGAGGCGCTGGAGCGCTACATGCAGGAGGCGGTGGTGGTGTCGGGCGATGATCCGGTGCTGATCGACTACTACCTCAAGGACGCCATCGAGGTGGACGTGGATGCCCTGGCCGACGGCAAGGACGTCTATGTGGCCGGCATCATGCAGCACATCGAAGAGGCCGGTATCCACTCGGGCGATTCCGCCTGCTCGCTGCCGCCCTATTCGCTGGACGCCGCGACGCAAGCCGAGCTGGAGGCCCAGACCATCAAGCTGGCCAAGGCGCTGAACGTGGTCGGCCTGATGAACGTGCAGTACGCGGTGCAGAACGGTCAGATCTTCATTCTGGAGGTCAACCCGCGCGCCTCGCGCACCGTGCCCTTCGTCGCCAAGGCCACCGGCATTCCGATCGCCAAGATCGCCGCCCGCGTCATGGCCGGCGAATCGCTGGCCAGCTTCAACATCAAGAAGCCGGTCTTCGACCACGTGGCGGTGAAGGAGGCGGTGTTCCCCTTCGCCCGCTTCCCCGGCGTCGACATCATCCTGGGCCCGGAAATGAAGTCCACCGGCGAGGTCATGGGCCTGGACAAGTCCTTCGCCATGGCCTTCGCCAAGAGCCAGCTGGGTGCCGGCACCACCCTGCCGACCTCGGGCACCGCGTTCATCTCGGTGCGCGAGGGCGACAAGCAGCACATGGTGCCGCTGGCCAAGCGCCTGCGCGCCATGGGCTTCAAGGTGATGGCCACCGAAGGCACCGCCCGCACCCTGCGCGACGGCGGCGTGGACGAGGTCATCGTGGTGAACAAGGTGCTGGAGGGCCGTCCCCACTGCGTCGACGCCATGACCAACGGCCAGGTGCAGCTGGTGGTGAACACCACCGAGGGCAGCCAGGCGGTGAAGGACAGCTTCTCGATCCGTCGTTCCGCCCTGCAATACAACATTCCCCACTATACGACCGTGGCCGGCGCTCGCGCTGCGGTAGAGGCCATCGAGGCGCTTCGGAGCGGCGCGCTTGATGTTGCGCCCCTGCAATCGTATTTTAAGGGTTCTTTCTAAGGGGGAGAGGCCGCGCGGGGGACGCCCGCGCGGCCTTCCCGCCTAATAATGGGGCTTTCTTGGTATGGAAAAGATCCCGATGACTCCAGCGGGCCTGGCCCAGCTGGAGGACGAGTTGAGGACTCTCAAGACCGTCGAACGTCCGGCGGTGATCAAGGCTATTGCCGAAGCGCGCGAGCACGGCGATCTCTCGGAGAACGCCGAATATCACGCCGCGCG
>DATJKV010000142.1:0-2133 GCA_035491155.1 Magnetospirillum sp.
GGATTGTCCAGCTCGCAGGCAGCCAATGGCGCCCCTGCAGCAGGCGGCAACGGCTCCAGCACCGCGGACAGATACCGCAAACTGCTCCTCGGCGGCGGGTCGGGTGGAGGCTCCGGCGGAGGGTCGGGTGGCGGCTCCGGTGGAGGCGTGGGCGGCGGTTCGGGTGGGAATACGGAAGACGACTGCGGCATGGCCTCGACGTCGAAGGAGCACCCCCGCCCCGCGCCGGATTCCGATCCGACCAGCACCGGATGCGCCTGGCTGCGCCTGGCGGAGGATCTGAAGCCGGTGGCGGCGGTCGCTGACAGCGTGAAGGACGACGACCTCAAGAACCTCAATCATCTCAAGCTCTCCGACACCACGGGCGATCGCTGGTGGGTCGCGACGGACCTGAAGCCGCAGGACAAGATCGTCGTCACCACGACAGACTACCTGCCGGGCCATTCGGAAGAGCTGACGGTCACCAAGGTCGTGGGTGATACCGTCTACTTCCGCGACGCGGTCATATGGTTCCACCAGGGCACGAAATTTCCCATCGCGAGCCGGCTCGGCGACACCACGGTGCGCGACCGCTATGCCGCCGCCGGCATGGACCCGAACCTGCTCGACAAGGGTGCCGAGATCCGGGCGGCCGTCGGCTTGCTGAGCCGCAGCATCCGCATCGTGTCGGGCGGCGGTGGGCCGGGCGTCCCCTTCCCCGCGGCCACGCCGGGCGCCTATTTCGGCGCCCATATGGTCATCCGCCAGGGCTTCAAGGACGTCCAGATCCAGGGCGTCCAGTTCGAGGATATGGGCCAGGGCGGCAAGATGGGCCACTACCCCATCCATTTCCACATGGCCCGCCAGGTGCCCACGGACACCTACATCAAGGACTCGACGGTCGACGAATCCCAGACCCGCTGGATCGTGCTGCATTCGACCGATGGGGTGCTGCTCCAGCGAAATATCGGCTGGAAATCCATCGGCCATGGCTTCTTTCTCGAGAACGGGACGGAGGCCTATAACAGGTTCTATTCGAATCTCGGCATCTTCGCCCGGGCGGCCGTCATGAATGCCCAGAACCCCCGCCAGGTGCCGGGGATTCTCGCCTACACCAGGGACAATACATACCTCCCCGATCCCGCCGATGGCGGCAAGATCAACCTCCTGCCCGCCGATGCGTTCCCGGAGCGCACCGACTTCCAGCATCCCACGGTCTTCTGGATCACCAATGGCTGGAACGACTTCGTCGGCAACATGGCGGCCGGGGCGAATGCCTGCGGCGCCGCCTATTGGTTCGTGCCCGCCTGGAACAGCGACATGGCCGAGGTGCCGACGAATGCCGTCAACGGGCATATGAACTGGTCGAACCTCGGCTACGCCGGCGAGCAGTCGTCCCTGACCAATGCGGCCTCGACACCGCTCAAGGTCTTCCGCGGCAATTTCGCCAGCTCCACCATGACTTCCTTCCAGACCGTCGCGATCACGACGCAATGCTTCGGCGCCGATTGGCCGGGCGATGCCGCCGCGAAGGATGGGGGCCACTTCCCCGCCGTCCCGAGCTTTGCGCCCAAGCCGCAACCGCCCTCCCAGGCGGACATGGACATGTACTACCCGCATATCAGCGGCGGCGGACGCACGGCGACGCTCTGCGACACCAGCGGCAACAAGGACGACTGCTCGAAAATCACCAGCGGGAAGGTCTCCGTCTGCAGCCACGGCGTGGACCCCGATGGACCCGATGGGCATGACAGAAATCCCCTGACGCGCTGCACGGTGACGGTGCTCGACCACTACACCTCCTCCTTCCACTGGGCCGAGACGAACTTCTCCGCCATCTGGCTCCGGCCCCAGTGGTACCTGGTCGACAATCTCGTGCTGACCGATGTCCAGGATGGGGGCATCAGCTTCATCACCAGCGGCACCTATGACCGCGCCGCCGCCATCGACGGTGACTGGGCCGTGATGCGCACCAGCGTCCTGATCGGCCACACCCAGCCGCAGGCCAAGGACAAGAACGACACGACGGCCAATCCCTATGCCGCGGATGCCGGTCCTTTCATGAGCATCATCGGCGGCGCTCTGAAGCGGCCTTGCCAGAACGGCACCCCGCCGATCCAATCCTGCATGTCCAAGGATGACGGCGTCAGCTAT
>DATJKV010000143.1:0-3302 GCA_035491155.1 Magnetospirillum sp.
CTGCGTGCTTCCATGATATCCCGCAGTTCAATAAAACTCGGATTAGAATAATGATAATGTCTCTGTTGGGGATGGTCATCGGCGCCTGTGGCGTCTTTTTTTATTCCGCAGTGATGATTTCATACACTCTCCGGCGCGGAATGGTCGACAGGCCGTTGCCGCGTTCGGCCGTGATGGCGGTCCAGCGTGCCTAGTCTCGCCATCATGGGGGCCGTGCTGGTTGCGGCGTTCCTGGCTTCGCTGCATGGGGCTATGGTGGGCGTCGATGCCCTGATGCGTGATCTGCGATCCATCGGCGCGGTGGACGACCTTGAAGGCGCCATGCTGCTGTGCTTTTTGCTGGCATGGCCGGTCAAGCTCGCCCGCCTGCTGCGGACGCGGCGCGCCGAGGGTGTCAGCCCATCCTTCCTCGCCCTGATCCTTACCGGCTACGCCTGCGGATTTTCGGCCAAGATGATTGCCTATTGGGGCGGCATCACGCTGCCGACCTGGCTGCTTAGTCTGTACGGGGGCAATGCCGCTATGGCGGCGGCGGTGCTGGTGCTGACCCTGCGGTTCCGCGCAGGATCAACGGCGCCGGCCAGCTTCGCCGGGGGCGGTGGATTAGCGGGGTGAAAAGATGGGCCTTCGTCGAAGGTGCTACTTGGTCGCGTTGTTGATCAGGTAGCTGGCCACATCGACAGGCTTGACCTTGAACGTCTTGGGCGGCTCCTTGCCGTCCAGCGCCAACGCCACCAGCATGTTGTTCTCGATGGCGGGCAGGTTGGCCTTTACGATCCCTAAGGCGCCGCGCAGCTTGGGGTAGTAGTTGGGGTCCACCAGCTTCTCGCGGCGGCCCAGCTTCTCCAACATCTGCTCTTCGGTCAGCTCGGCCTCGGCGGTCTTCAGCACCTTCCAGTCGGTCTGGTTGGCGCAGCCGGCCACCGCCTCGTCCGGGGTCTGGCCATCGGCGACGCCGACCTTGTAGAGGTTCTTGCCCAGGCCCACGTCGGCGCCCCATTCCTGCTGGGCCTTGCTGGTGGCGACGAAAAGGATTGCCATGGGAACCTCCTGAAAAAGGGAAGAGGGCTGCCGGCAAGCAGCCCCCTCGGCTCCTGTTTGCAACCGCACGCCGCCAAGCGCAAGTGCTGTTTTGGCGGAGGCGGGCGAGGAATCAGGCGTATTGGGCGATGCCGTTGCCGAAGGACCAGTTCTCCTTGGCCACCTCGACCAGGCCGATGAACACGTCTTCCTTGCGGATGCCCAGTTGGGCGTGCAGGTGCTCGGCCAGCGTCTTGTAGAAGACCTGCTTCATCTCCACCGTGCGGCCGGCGTTCAGCGTGATTTGGATCAGCACGAAGCCGTCGGTGCGCGGGATGTCCAGATATGATGGGTCGTAGATCAGGCCGTTCCCATCATGCTCGGTGATGACCTGGAAATTATCCTTGGCCGGCACGTTGATGGTGTCGGTCATGGTTTGGTAGACGATGGCGCCGATCTTGCGGCCGAAGGCGGGGTCGGCGTTCCTGCGGATGTCGATGCGGACCAGGGGCATGGGGAAACTCCTTGGGATCAGGGGAGGGGGGGCGTGGGCGGCCAGTCCAGGGCGGCGGCGCGCTCCAGTTCGGCACGCAGGTTGCCGGCTGATCGGGCGCCGAACTGGGTCTCAAAACGCTCCTGGGCCTGGGCCCATAGGGGGCGGGCCTGCTCCAGCAGGATGCGGCCAATGCCGGTGAGGTGCAGCACGCGGCTACGGCGGTCGGTGGCTGCGGGCTGCAGCGACACCAAGCCGCGGCTTTCCAGCGGCCGTAGCAGATGGCCGAGGGTGGAGCGGTCCATCACCAGCAGGGCCGCCAGATCCTGGATACGGCGTGGGCCGACCCGTTCCAGGCGGGCCAGGATGGCGTATTGGTTGACCCCCAGGCCAACTGGCGCCAGGGCCTCGTCGTAGAGCTTGCTGACGCGGCGGGCGGCTTGGCGCAGGGCGGTGCAGTTGCAGATGGCGTCGTCGGTGTCGGTCATGAGGAAATAATATGGGCAATTGCCCGTATTTGCAACCGTCAAGAAAAAAGGGCTTGGGATCACTCCCAAGCCCTGATTCCGTACCCTGGACCTTTCGGCGCGATTAGCGCTTCGAGAACTGGGTGGAGCGGCGAGCCTTGTGCTTGCCGTACTTCTTACGCTCGACCACGCGGGGATCGCGGGTGAGGAAGCCGCCAGCCTTCAGCGCCGGGCGGGTTGCCGGGTCGAAGAAGGTCAGCGCGCGGCTGATGCCGTGGCGCAGGGCGCCGGCCTGGCCCGACAGACCACCACCGGTGACGGTGGCGACGATGTCGAACTGGCCCTCGACGCGGGCGGTCTGGAACGGCTGGTTGATCAGCATGCGCAGCACCGGACGGGCGAAGTACACGGTGACGTCGCGGCCGTTGACGGTGATCTTGCCCGAACCGGGCTTGACCCACACGCGGGCGACGGCGTTCTTGCGCTTACCGGTGGCATACGAGCGACCCTGGGCATCGACCTTGCGCTCGTGCACGGGCTGGGCCTGCGGAGCGGCGGACTTGAGGTCGGCCAGGCTGGAGAGATCGGCCATGGGACTTACCTCTTGTTCTTCGGGTTCATCGAGGCGACGTCAACCACCGCCGGGGCCTGGGCCTCGTGCGGGTGGCTGGGGCCGGCGTAGACGCGCAGGTTCTTCATCTGCGCGCGGCCGAGCGGACCACGGGTGATCATGCGCTCGACGGCCTTGATGATGACGCGCTCGGGGTAACGACCCGACAGCAGCTGGCCCATCGTACGGCCCTTGATGCCGCCCGGATGGCCGGTGTGCCAGTAGAAGGTCTTGTTGGCCAGCTTGTTGCCGGTCAGCTTGACCTTCTCGGCGTTGATCACGATCACGTTGTCGCCCATGTCCATGTGCGGCGTGAAGGTGGGCAGGTGCTTGCCACGCAGGCGCATCGCGATGATGCTGGCGAGGCGGCCCAGAACGACGCCGTCCGCGTCGATCAAAACCCACTTCTTCTCAATCTCGGACGGTTTGACGTTATAGGTCTTCATGGCACCCACGGCAAAACCAGTTAAGGAGCCCGGTTTTCACCGGCCTCCGAGGGCGCGGAGTATGCCACCGCGGGCGTCAGAGTCAACGGCAAAGATATCGTTGTTTTTCAAGTGGTTATGATTACGGTATCATAATACCCCGGCGAAGAGCCGCTCTGGGCAAGGTGTCGCTCAGGTCTAATGTAGGGCGGCACATAAACCGCAAAACCAGACACATTAAGTGAAACGGCGCGACGCATAAGATGCAAAGGGAGCGTGTGGCAACG
>DATJKV010000144.1:0-3401 GCA_035491155.1 Magnetospirillum sp.
GGGATGACGATCTGCGCCTGCGAGACATTGTAGTTGGGGAGGTACACCAGGCGCAGCCACGGGCTGACGCGCGGGTCGTTGTTGATCACCTTGGCCAGGTCTCCGGCCAGGCGAATGATACGCTTGGCCATATGATAGGCCGGAGCCGCCTTGCCGCCCAGAATGACCGTGCGCGGCACCAGGCCGGCCGTGTCGCCCGAGCGGATGCGGTTGTACAACGTCACCACGTGAAGCAGGTTCAGCAGCTGCCGCTTGTACTCGTGGATGCGCTTGACCTGGATGTCGAAGATGCTGGTCGGATCGACCGAGACCCCGGCATTGTCCTGGATCAGTTTGGCCAGCCGGCGCTTGTTGTGGGCCTTGATCTCACCCAGTTCGCCCAACAACGCCTTGTCGTCGGCGAAATCGGCCAGCTTGCGCAGGCGACCCAGCTCGCGCGGCCAGTCGGCGCCCAGGCAATGGGTGATGGTCTCGCTCAGGCGACGGTTGGACAGCATCAGCCAGCGGCGCGGCGTGACGCCGTTGGTGACGTTGACGATGCGGCCGGGCAACACGCCGTCGAGCTCGCGGAACAGCCCGCTGCGGATCAGGTCGGTATGAACCTGGGCGACGCCGTTGACGTGGTGCGAGGCGACGAAGGCCAGGTGCGCCATGCGGACGCGGCGGCCATGGTCCTCGTCGATGATCGAGATGCGGCGGTAAAGGTCGAACTTGCCCGGATGGATGTGCTGGACGTGCTCCAGGAAGCGGCGATTGATCTCGCACACGATCTGGAAATGCCGGGGCAGCAGGCGCTCGAACATCTCCACCGGCCAGGTTTCCAGGGCTTCCGGCATCACCGTGTGGTTGGTGTACGAGAAACTCCGCGTGCAGATGTCCCACGCGGCGTCCCACGGCAGCTCGTGAACGTCCATCAGCAGGCGCATCAACTCGGGCACGGCGATGGCCGGATGGGTGTCGTTAAGCTGGATCGCCACCTTGTCCGGCAGGTTGAGCAGGTCCGGATTGAGCGTCAGATGGCGACGCAGGATGTCGCGCAACGAGGCGCTGACGAAGAAGTACTCCTGCTTGAAGCGCAGCTCCTTGCCCGAGTGGGTGGAATCGTCGGGATAGAGGATGCGCGACAGGTTCTGGCATTCGATGCCGTCCTTCACCGCGTCCATATAATCGCCGGTATTGAAGCTTCGCAGGTCGAAGGTCGTCGGCGATTCGGCGCGCCACAGCCGCAGAGCGTTGACGGTCGGCGACAGGTAGCCCGCGATGGGCCGGTCACGCGCTACCGCCAGCACCCGCTCGCCATCCACCCATTCATGGCGGGACCGCCCCTCGGCATCGACAAAGTCGATGACCCGGCCGCCGAACTGCACCTCGTAGACGATCCGGTCGCGCTTGAATTCCCACGGATCGCCGTAACGGGCCCAGTCATCGGGCTCCTCGACCTGACCGCCATCCTCGATGCGCTGGCGGAACATGCCGTAGTCATAGCGGATGCCGTAGCCCCAGGCGGGAATGCCGACGGTGGCCAGCGAGTCCATCAGGCAGGCGGCCAGGCGGCCCAGGCCGCCATTGCCGAGGCCGGCCTCGGGTTCGGTGAAGACGACTTCCTTCCAGTCGAGCCCCAGCAACTCGTAGGCCTGGCGGCAAGTCTCGTACAGACCAAGCTTCACCAGATTGCCCGACAGCGACCGCCCGACCAGGAACTCCATGGACAAGTAGCAGACCTGCTTGCCGTTCTTGCGCTCCTGGACCTCCTGGGCGGCCAGCCACTGGGGCGCCAACAGATCGCGACAAGCACGCGCGGTCGCCTGCAACCAGTCGTCCGCAGTCATCGCCGACAGGTTCTTTCCCACCGTCTTGCAAGCATGGTCAAGGATACGGTCGCGGAAGTCCTCGGCCGAGAGTTCCCGAAAGGTCTGTACGGTCATGCTTCTCCTCCGCGGCGCTTTTCCCTGCATGGGAAAGGCCGGCCCCTATTCTTGGGCCGGGATGATAAGCGCAACGGGTGCGTGATATTTTGAAGGTTCCGTGACGACCTTGGGTGCTGGCGTCACGCCGCAGCGGAACTGTCCACGGCGGACAGGCCGGGGCATAACGGCTCGTCACCCACTTCGACCCGCAGCGGGTTGTCGAAGCCGTTGAAGGCCGTGCGCAGGCACGCGCCATAGGCGCCCAATTGGCCGATCTCGATCCAGTCGCCTTCGGCCACGTCGGCGGGCAGCATGAACGGTCCCTGCATGCTGTCCAGCGAATCGCAGGTGGGGCCGAACAGGCTGAAGGCCCGCTCGGGCTGCGCGGTGCGCGGATTGGCCGGCATCAGGCGGCACGGATAGCGGAAATGCAGCAAGGCGCCGGCATCGGACAGCGAGCCGTAGACGCCGTCGTTGATGTAAAGGGCGTCGCCCCGGCGCGCCTGAACCTGCACCACCAGCGACTCGCTGGCCGCCACCAGGGCCCGCCCGGGCTCGCACCACAGGGCGCAGTTTGCGGAAACAGCCATACGGGCAAAACCACGGCGAATAGCGGCGACGAATTCGTCCAAGGGCGGCGGCTGCATGTCCGGATAGCACACCGGGAAGCCGCCCCCCACGTCGATCACCTCCACCGGCACGCCGGCGGCGCGCACCACCACGTCGGCCTGTGCCAGTGCCCGCTCCCAAGCAGTGGGATCGCAGCATTGCGAGCCCACATGGAAGGACAGCCCGACCCTGGCGCCGAGATCGGAGGCAAGGCGCAGCAGAGCCGCCGCCTCGTCGGCGCCCGCGCCGAACTTGCCCGACAAATCCAGCCGGGCGTTTCCCTTGGCCAGCGCCAATCGAACGACCAGAAGCAGATCGGCGGCGTTGCCGGTCTCATCGACGATCTTCGACAGTTCTTCGCGACGATCGAACGCAAAGTCCCGCACCCCATGCTCGGCATAGGCTTCGCGAATGGCCGAACGGGCCTTGACCGGGTGCATGAAATGGATGCGGGCGTCGGGAAACAGGCTGCGCACCAGCCGGACCTCACCGATGGACGCCGCATCGAAATGACGGATGCCACCCGCCGCCAACGCTTGCAGGATGGCTTCGTCCGGATTGCACTTCACCGCATAGAGCACGTGGCCGGGAAAGGTGCCGGTAAAGTGACGGGCCTCTGCGGTGGCGACGGCCGGCCGCAGGCACAGCATGGGGATTTCCGGCCGGAGCGCGTGCACGGCGGCCGGAACCGAGGCATGCACAGCCGTCAACGGACAAGCGACCCACATGCTATCCGACATGCCAAGCCTTCCTGCGAGGTGTCCCCTTCCGCCCGTATGGCCCGGTTCGGCACCCGGTACTCGTGAACTTTTATTTGCACTGTCACCGAAGCTTAAATTTCCAGGCCGCGCCCCCTGATTATGATCCCGCCTCGACCAACCCAAC
>DATJKV010000145.1:0-3819 GCA_035491155.1 Magnetospirillum sp.
GACGGTGCTGATGAACGCCTTCCTCAGCCCCATGACCCACATCATCCACCAGAACCGCGGCACCATCGACAAGTACATGGGCGACGCCATCATGGCGTTCTGGGGCGCACCCTTGCGCGATTCCGACCACGCCCGCCACGCGGTGCAGGCGGCGCTGGCCATGCACCAGGGCATGGAGGAACTGGCGGAAAGCTTCATCCAACGCGGCTGGAAGCCGCTGAAGATCGGCATCGGCCTGAACACCGGCACCATGAACGTCGGCAACATGGGTTCCGACTTCCGCCTTGCCTATACCGTGCTGGGCGACGCGGTGAACCTGGGCTCGCGCCTGGAAAGCCTGACCAAGCAATACGGCGTCAACATTATGATCAGCGAGTACACCAAGGCGGCCGTGTCCGACCTGGTGACGCGCGAGCTGGACCAAGTGCGCGTCAAGGGCAAAGACCAGCCGGTCCGCATCTACGAGCCCGTGGGTTTCGAGGGTGAGGTGGATGCAACGACCCTGGCAGGCTTGGCCGAATATCACGAGGCGCTGGAGCTCTATCGCCGCCAGAAGTGGCTGGAGGCATCGGCCGCCTTCAACGCGCTGGCCGCCAAGGAGCCGGGCCGGCTGATCCACACCACCTACCTGGACCGCATCCAGCATTTCATCGCCGAACCGCCGGGGCCCAATTGGGACGGCGTGTACACGCACAAGGAAAAGTGAGCCGCGCCATGGCATCTTTCCGCACCCACGCCCTTACCGCCGCGACCGCCATCGCCCTTGCCCTGGCCTTCGCCCAGCCCACCCTTGCCGACGATTCCGGCACCGCGCTGGCCGCCAAGGGCAAGCAGGCCCTGGCCTCGGGCGACAACGACGGCGCGCTGGGCTTCTACCTCAAGGCCCACAAGGCGGCGCCGGCCAACCGCGACTACCTGCACAACGCCGCCGGCCTCGCCGCGGCGCTGGGCAAGCCCGAGGCAGCCGGCCTGTACCAGCAAGCCGCAGCCCTGGCCGCCAAGGCAGGCGCCCGCGACGACGTCGCCCTCTACAACGCTGAGATCGCCAAGCTGCGCGACGCCCTGCCCGCCTGGGCCGAGGAAAAGCAGCAGCGGGCCTCGGCGCTCACGGAGGCGGGCCAGAAAGCAGCGCCCATCTGGGACCGCGTGCATCGCGCCGCCATCCGCGCCTCGCAAGCGGGCGACCTGGTTAAGGCCCAAAGCGCCGCTGAACAGGCCGTCACCATCGCGCGGGACAATTTCGGACCCGAGCATTTCGCCACCATCGTCAGCCTGTCCGACCTGGCCCAGGTGCAGACGGGCGCCGATAAAGCCACCGAGGCGGAGGCCAACTGGGCTTCGGCACTTGAGGCCGCCACCAAGGTGCTGGGCGCCGGCCATCCCGAGACGCTGAAGATCCGCGCCGCTTTGGTGGACCATTACGCCGCCCTGGCCGAGGGCGCCAAGGCCGAGGCGGCGCAGGCCGAACTGGCCCAGGCGGCGGCCACCGCACTGGGCGACGCCCACGGCCTGACCCTGGCCGCCCGCACCCGGCTGGCCATGCTGATGATCAACAATGGCCGCTACGCCGAGGCCGACGCGGTGCTGGCGCCCACCTGCCGCGCCATCCAGTCCGGCTATGGCGAGCTGCATCCCCGCACCGCGTCCTGCCTGGCGCAGCAGGCCAGCGCGGCACGGCTGATGGGCAACATGGCCGTAGCCGGCAGCCGCGCCGACCAGGCGCTTGCCATTGCCGCCAAGGCACTGCCCGACAGCGATCCCAACGGCTTTGCGCTCCGCACCGACGCGGCCCTGGTCCGTCTGGCCCAGGGCAAGCTGACCGAGGCCCAGACCCTGCTGGATGGGGTGGTCAAGGCGGCAGCGGCCGACCCGCTGACGCAGAACCGGGCCAAGGCCGAACTGGTGGACGTGCTGGATGCGCGCGGCGACTTCGCCGCCGCCGAGGCGTTGGCCACCGACCTGCTGACCTGGCAGACCAAGACCTATGGATCGGGCCATCCGGTTACGGTGGCCACCCTGTCCTCCCTCGCCGGCCTGTATCGCAAGCAGGGCCGCCTGGCCGAGGCCGAGCAGACCTTCCACGATGCCTACGACCGCTTCACCAAGGTGCTGGGCAAGGATCACCGCTCGACCATTGCGGCCGCCAACAACCTGGGCGAAATCCTGGAGAAGGAAGGTCTGTTCGACCAGGCCGAGCCGTTCCTGCACGAAGCCGCCGACGGCAGCCGCAAGATGCTGGGCGAAACCAACCCGGCCAGCCTGATTTCGCTCAACAACCTGGCCCTGCTGTACGAGAGCCAGGGCGATTTCGAGAAGGCGGAAAGCCTGTATACCAGCGTGGTGGAGGCCTTCTCCAAGTCGGTGGGCGACAGCCACCCCGACACCCTGGCCTTCGTCAACAACCTGGCCTACCTGCACCTGTTGAAGGAGGACTGGGCCAAGGCCGAGCCCCTGTTCGCCCGCGTGGTGGCCGGCTGGACCGAGCAGTACGGCGCCGATCACATCAACACCCTGAAGGCCCGCAACAACCTGGCCCGCGTGCTGGCCCGCACCGGCCCCCTGGCCGAGGCCGAGCGCGCCATGGCCGACGTACTGGCGGCGCGGCGCAAAGTCCTGGGCGACACCCACATGGACGTGCTGCGCAGCCAGCATGATCTGGGCGTAGTATACCGTGCGCAAGGCCGCCTGCCCGAGGCCAAGGCGCTGTTGGAGAAGACGCTGGCAACCGCGGAAAAGACCCTGGGGCCGCTCCATCCCTATACCTTCGAGACGCTGAACTCGCTCGCCTCGGTTAAGGAGGATCTGGGCGACCTGGACGGCGCGCTGAAGGTGCGCCGGCTCACTTTCGAGCGGCGCAACGAGTTCCTGGGCCGCATGCTCTATGTCACCGGCGACAACGCGCGCGAGGGCTACATCCGCCTGCACCAGCCGGAACTGGCCGCCTATGCCGATTTGCTGGCGCGCATGGATCCGGCTACCGCCGGCAAGGGCGTGCTGGAGATCAGCCTGAACCGCAAGGGGCTGCTGTTCAAGGTGGCGTCCGAGCTGGCCCAGATCGGCCGGCTGGCGCGCGACCCGGAACTGGCCCGGCTGTCCGACCAGTTGACCGAGAAGCGCAAGCGCCTGGCCTCGCTGACCCTGTCCGGCCCCACTGCGGAAACCAAGGGCCGCCACTTGGACGTGCTGGCCGAGTTGCAGGACCAGATCAACCGCCTGCAAGGCGAGCTGGGCCGCGCCAGCGCCCGTTTCCGCAAGACGGTCAAACCCATCTCGGCCGACGAGGTGGCGGCAGCCATGCCCGACGACGCCGTGCTGGCGGATTTCATCCAATTCACCGCACCCGGCAAGCCTCCCCGCCTAGTGGCCGCAACCCTGCGCAAGGAGGACGGCAAGCCGGTCTACGGGTTCGTCTCCTACGGCGATCCGGCGCCCATGGACGCCGCCATCCTGAAGTACCGCAAGGACATCCAGAACGAGGAACTGGACCTGGACGAGGTGCTGGATTCCGGCGCCGCCGCCTACCAGTTGCTCTGGCAGCCGCTGGAACCGGCCATGGCCGGCCGCACCAAGGCCTACGTGGTGCCCGACGCCACGCTGAACATCCTTCCCTTCGCCGCCCTGGTGGACAACGGCAAGTACCTGATCGAACGGGTGGATTTGCACGTCTACACCTCGGCGCGCAACCTGCTGCCTTCGGCGCTGCCGCCGGCCCATGGCGGCTATATCATCAATGCCGGCCCCGACTACAACACCGAGGACGTCACCGGCAAGGAGGAGCTGAACAAGGTGCGCAGCCGCGCCGCCAGCTCGATCCAGGAT
>DATJKV010000146.1:0-5367 GCA_035491155.1 Magnetospirillum sp.
CGTAAAACAATCGTCGTGCAATAGAAGGCCGGCATGCATCCGGCACAACTCTGCCAGGAAATCGGCCACCGCGCGCACCCGGGGCGTGGAGGCTAGGTCCGGGCGCAACAGCAGCCACAACTCGGTGCGCGGCGGTGCTGCACCCAGGACAAAGCGTTCCAACGAGGGGTGCAGGGCGGCAACGTAATCGGGCAGCAGGGCGACTCCCAGGCCGGCTGCAGCGGCCTCGGCCTGGGCGGTCCAACTGTCGCTGCGAAAGGCCACGCGACGGCCGGCGGCGAAGCGCTCAAGCCAGGCCGCCTGGGGTACCGCCATGCTGCCGGAATCGAAACCCACCAGCGGTGGCTGGGGGTGGTCGCGCCAGCGGCCGGCACCATAGAAGCCATGCCCCACCACCGCCACCCGGCGCCCCTTGAGCACGCTGTCGCCCGGCGCCCCCAAGCGCAAAGCGAGGTCAGCCTCGCGCCGTGCCAGGCTGAACGGACGCGAGCCGGTCAGCACCTCCAGGTCGATGCCTGGGTGCGTGCTGGCCAGTTCCCCTAGCCTTGGCACCAGGAAGCAATCAGCCAGCGGCCGTGTGGTCGTCAGCCGCACCGGACCGGCCAGGCCGGGCGCGTGATCGAGCCGATTGAGCAGCGCCAACGCAGCCTCTTCCATGGGAGCCGCCGCGTCCAACAGCGCCCGCCCCTCCGGCGTCGGCACATAGCCGTCGGCGCGACGGTCGAACAATACCTTGCCCAGGGTGGCCTCCAGCGCAGCGACACGGCGGGCGACGGTGGCATGGTTGACCCCCAGAGCGCGGGCGGTCGCCGACAAGCTGCCGTGGCGGGCCAAGGCCAGGGCGTGGCGCAGGTCCTCCCAGTCTGCGCATTTTTTATCAGTCATTGCGCGATCATAGAGAATATTTGAACAGCAAGGAATCGGCCATGCTGAGGCGACCAACCACGGAGGCCCATCATGATGCCCAAGACCCTGCTCGACCTCGCCGGCGCGCCGCGCCACCCCTCGCCGCTGGACCGTTCGGCGCTGATCCTGATCGATCACCAGATGGAATACATCGAGGGCGCCGTGCGCCTGTCGGGCATGGCGGCGGCGGTGGACGAGATGGCGGCGCTGCTGGCGCTGGCTCGCGCCCACGCTGTCCCGGTGTTCCACGTGCTGCACCACGGTCGGCCGGGCGGTGCCGCCTTCGATCCCCAGGGCCCCATGGTGGCACCCATCCCCCAGGTGGCGCCGCTGCCGGGCGAGACGGTGGCGATCAAGTCGCTGCCCAATTCCTTCGCCAAGACCGAACTGCACCAGCTGGTCCAGGACACCGGGCGTAGTGAACTGATCATCGCCGGCTTCGCCACGCACATGTGCGTCAGCGCCACCACCCGGGCCGCCCTCGATCTCGGCTACCGCAACACCGTGGTCGCCAAGGCCTGTGCCACCCGCGACCTGCCCGGCCCGGACGGCAGCCTGGTCACGGCGGCCGAACTTCACCGCGCCGAGCTGGCCGCCCTGGCGGACCGTTTCGCCGTCGTGGTTCCGGATCGCCGGGTGTGGGAATAGGGGCTAACGCGCAGTTCGGCACGGTCTTTGCGTAGACAGGTCTCCGTCACCGCCGTCGTGTCGGGAAGGCGACAAAGGTCACAAACCGGACCTTCTTCCCGCCCATCCGACAGGCATCGACGCCATTAGTAAAAATGACGATTCATTGTGCACAGTCACAGTGTTAATGATAGCGCACGAGTAAAAATAGATGACATCAACGCCAATTTGTAAGTCTACCCAATGACAAACGATAGCATGCCACCGCATTGCAGCCATGCGCAATACGCAATGCAATCATCGCAAAACAGCCGCAACCCTCAGATTTTTCAACATTTACAGTATTGCATGCACGCGCAACCTTTATATCAAGCTGCCTTGGAAGCGGTCCAAGGTGTGTCTGTCCGCACATTTTATGGGGACATGGGGCCTTCCACTTATGTAACATGCCCTGGCCTCGCGCGTTTCCTCGCCGAGGAGCAATTCGACCAACGCGGGGCATATTCGCCATGACCGTCCAGATCACCCGCCGCCGACTGATCACCGTGGCCGCCGCGGCCGCCGGGCTGCCGCTGCTACTGAAGGCAACCGGCGCCCAGGCCCGCATGGTCACCTGGGAAGGCACCACCCTGGGGGCGCCGTCTTCCATCAAGCTGTTCGCCACCGACGAGGCCAAGGCGCGCACCGCCATCCAGGCCGCGCTGGCCGAGTTGGAGCGGCTGGAGGGGATCTTCAGCGTCTACCGCGCCGACACCGCCATCAGCCGCCTGAACCGCGAGGGCAAGCTGGACGACGCGCCGGCCGACTTCGTCGCCCTGCTGGAGAAGTCGCTGGATCTGGCCCGCATCAGCGGCGGCCGCTACGACCCCACCATCCAGCCGGTGTGGCAGACCTATTTCCGCCACTTCACCGCCGCCAACCCCGATCCCAACGGCCCGGCCCAGCGTGACCTGGATGCCGCCCTGGCCCTGGTCGGCTGGCAGAACGTGGAGATCAGCGGCAAGCGCGTCGCCTTCACCAAGCCCGACATGGGCCTGACGCTGAACAGCGGCGCCCAGGGCTTCATCACCGACAAGGTGACCGAGGTGCTGCGCAGCCACGGCTTCGACCGCATGCTGGTGGATATGGGCGAGCCGCGCGCGCTGTCGACCAGGCCCGATGGCACCGCTTGGCGCATCGGCATCGCCAACCCGGCCGATCCTTCCCAGGCGGTCACCGAGATCGACGTGGTTGACAAGGCCATCTCCACCTCGGGCGGCTATGGCACCCTCTTCGACGCCGAGGGCCGCTTCACCCACCTGATCGACACCAAGACCGGCACCACCGCTCCGGCGCTGCTGGGCGTCTCGGTGGTGGCCGATACCGCCACCATCGCCGACGGCCTGTCCACCGCCCTGCTGATGACCCCGGCCGAGCGCCAGCACGACGTGCTGACCCAGGCCGGCGGCCTGATGGCGCTGACCGTCACGCCCCAAGGCGTGGTCGGCAAGGTCGAGGCGTAAGCACCATGGCCCTTGCCGCCCCCGACTTCCCCGATCTTGCCAGCCGCGGCCTCGTCGAGGGCGTGGCGCGGGTGATTTCGGTGGACGGCGGCACGGCCTGGCTGGAGCCCGAGCAATCCACCGCCTGCGGCTCGTGCCATTCGGCCGCCGTCTGCGGCGCCAAGCCGGGCAGCGCCCGGCTGGTGGCCCGGCGCTTCCAGATGCCCAACGACCACGATTTCCGGGTGGGCGAGCGCATCGTCGTCGGCACGCCCGAGGAAACGCTGCGCAGCGCCTCACTGACCGCCTACGGCATCCCGCTGCTGCTGATGCTGGTGGCGGGGGTCACCGTGCAGAAGCTGGGCGGCAGCGACCTCCAGGCCATGGCGGCCACGGTGGCGGGGCTGTTCGCCGGCCTCGTGGTGGTGCGGCTGAAGTCGCAGAAATTGACCGCGCGGGGCGCGTTGGCCCCGCAATACCTCCGCCGCGCCTTCGGCAGTGACGCCGAATGCGGGCTGGACCGCTCTTCGAAGGACTGAAGACCCATGCAGGACATCATTTTGCTGATCGTGGGCGCGGCACTGGTGAATAACGTCATCCTGGCGCGCTTCCTGGGCCTGTGTTCGTTCATGGGCGTGACCACCCGCGTGGACACCGCCATCGGCATGGGCGCCGCCTGCACCTTCGTGATCACGGTGTCGTCCATGGGCGACTGGGCGCTGGAGGAATTCCTGCTGAAGCCCTATCACCTGGGCTATCTGCGCACGGTCACCTTCATCCTGGTGATCGCTGCCGCCGTGCAGTTCACCGAGGCGGTCTTCCGCAAATTCTCGCCCTCGCTGTTCAAGCTGCTGGGCATCTACCTTCCGCTGATCACCACCAACTGCGCCGTGCTGGGCGTCACCCTGCTGCTGGTGGAAGGCAAGTACGGCTTCATGGACTCCACCGTCTTCGCCTTCGCCTCGTCGCTGGGCTACAGCCTGGTCATGGTGCTGTTCGCCGGCCTGCGCGAGCGGGTGGCGCTGGCCGACGTGCCGCGCCTGTTCGCCGGCCCGCCCATCGGCTTCATCACCGCCAGCCTGTTGGCACTGGCCTTCATGGGCTTCTCCGGCATGGGCGCGCGGTAAGGGGGGAATGAGATGCTGATCGACGTTGGTTCCTTGACCGCCATCGGCGCCGTTCTCGGCGGCCTGCTGGGCGTCGCCGCCAAGCTGCTGGCCGTGGAGGAGGACCCGCTGGAGAACGAGCTGGCGGGCATGCTGCCCGGCTCGCAATGCGGCCAGTGCGGCTATGTGGGCTGTTCCCAGTACGCCGCCGCGCTTGCCCACGAGCACGCCCCGGTCACCCTGTGCGCCCCCGGTGGCAAGGCCACCGCCGAGGCCCTGGCCAAGCGCCTGGGCGTCTCGGCCGATTTGTCCGAGCACGAGGACGTCGGCCCCATCTACGCGGTTATCGCCGAGGATTTGTGCATCGGCTGCCTGCGTTGCATCGGCGAGTGCAGCTCGGACGCCATCGTCGGCGCGGTCAAGCAGGTCCACACGATCATCACCGACCAGTGCCACGGCTGCCAGAAGTGCTTCAAGATCTGCCCGACCGAGGCCATCAGCATGTGCAAGGTGCCGGTGACGCTGGGCACCTGGCATTGGGAAAAGCCGCACGTCGGCGACGCGCAAGCGGTGCACTAAGGAGCCATGCCATGAAGCTTTTTCCCGTCCGTGGCGGCATCCACCCCGACTACCGCAAGGATCGCACCGCCGAGTGCGCCATCGTCGCCCTGCCGCTGCCCAAGACCCTGTACCTGCCGCTGCAGCAGCATATCGGTGCCCCGGCCGAGCCGGTGGTGTCGGCCGGCGACCGCGTGCTGAAGGGCCAGCTGCTGGCCCGCAGCGGCGGTCCGGTGTCGGCCCCCACCCATGCCCCCACCTCAGGCACCATCGCCGCCGTCACCGAGGTCACCGCGCCACACCCGTCGGGCCTGCCGCAGCTGACCATCGTGCTGGAGGCTGACGGCCGCGACGAGTGGATGGTCCTGGCCTCGCCCATCGCCGATCCCTTCTCGGCTAAACCCGAGGACATCCGTGCCCGCGTGGCCGAGGCCGGCATCGTCGGTCTGGGCGGCGCCACCTTCCCCTCGTCGGTGAAGCTGGGCCTGGGCACCCAAAAGAAGATCGACACCCTGCTGCTGAACGGCGCCGAGTGCGAGCCCTACCTGACCTGCGACGACCGCGTCATGCGCGAATACGCGGCGGAAGTGCTGGACGGCGCTTTGATCATGGCCCATGCGCTGGGCGCGCCCAAGGTGGTCATCGGCATCGAGACCAACAAGCCGGCCGCCATCGCCGCCATGACCGAG
>DATJKV010000147.1:0-11342 GCA_035491155.1 Magnetospirillum sp.
GGCAGCCGCCACCGGATCGAGCGGCAGGCCCAGGTCGCGCGCCAGCAGGTTCAGTGTGCCCAGCGGCAGGATACCCAGCGGTTTGGCCTGGCCAAGCCCGGCCAGGACGGCGGTGAGGATGGTGCCATCGCCGCCGCCCACCACCACCGCGTCAAGGTCGGTCCGCTGAGCCAGCGAGGACAGCACGCCGGCCAGATCGCGCCGGCCGCACGTCACCACTTCCACCGAATGGCCGGCCTCTTGGAGGCAACGGGTGATGGCGGCGACAGTGGGCTCAGACGGCAGCCGGTTGAAGGTTCCGGCGGAAAGATTGATGGCGAGGGCGAGACGCATACCAAATGACATGCCTCGAACCAGGACGCTGTCAACCATTCAGCACATGCTCGGGCATATTGAAAAAGTGCGCAGACGCAAGCATCCTCTCGCTTCGTCTTCTCCCATCGGGGGGAGGGGGCAGAAAGGGCGAACGCCCAGAGGGAGGAAAAGGCGCAGATGCATAATCCGTACGAGCAGCACCTGGACAAGAATCCGGCGAATTTCGTTCCGCTTACTCCCTTGCAGTTCCTTGAGCGGGCGGCCTATGTCTATCCCAATCGTCCCGCCGTCATTCACGGGTCCTTGCGCCGCACCTGGGCCGAGACCTACCGGCGCTGCCGCCAGTTGGCCTCGGCGCTGGCCAAGCGGGGCATCGGCGTGGGCGACACCGTGGCGGTGATGGCCCCCAACATTCCCGAAATTTTCGAAGCCCATTTCGGCGTGCCGATGCTGGGTGCGGTGCTGAACGCGCTGAACATCCGCCTGGATGCGGAAGCGCTCGCCTTTATCCTCGAGCATGCCGAAGCCAAGGTGCTGATCACCGACCGCGAGTTCTCGAGCGTCATCAAGAAGGCGCTGGCCATGACCGGCCGCAAGATGCTGGTCATCGACATCGACGATCCCGTCTGCACGACCGGCGAGCTGATCGGCGAGTGCACCTACGAGCAGTTCCTCGCCACCGGCGATGCGGACTTCCAGTGGCGCTGGCCCACCGACGAGTGGGAGGCCATCTCGCTCAACTACACCTCGGGCACCACCGGCAATCCCAAGGGCGTGGTCTACAGCCACCGCGGCGCCTACATCAACGCCATCGGCAACGTGGTCACCTGGGGCATGAGCGGCCATCCGGTCTATCTGTGGACCCTGCCCATGTTCCATTGCAACGGCTGGTGTTTCCCGTGGACCATCACCGCCCTGGCCGGCACCCATGTCTGCCTGCGCCGCGTGGACGCCGCCAGCATGTTCGCCGCCATGGCCGAGCACAAGGTCACCCACCTGTGCGGCGCCCCCATCGTCATGGGCATGCTGATCAACGCCTCCGACGCCGAGCGTCAGCCGCTGCCCCATCAGGTCGAGTTCATGACCGCCGCCGCGCCGCCGCCCGCCGCCGTCATCGGCCGGTTGGAAGGTCAGGGCTTCAAGATCACCCATGTCTACGGCCTGACCGAGGTCTACGGCCCCTCCACCGTGTGCTCGTGGCACGAGGAGTGGGACGCGCTTGAGCTTGACCAGCGCGCCAAGCTGAAGTCGCGCCAGGGCGTGCGTTACGTCATGCAGGAAGGCCTGATGGTGGCCGACGCCAACACGCTGGAGCCGGTGCCGAAGGACGGCGTCACCATGGGCGAGGTGTTCTTCCGCGGCAACGTGGTGATGAAGGGTTACCTCAAGAACCCCAAGGCCTCCGACGAGGCGTTCGCCGGCGGCTGGTTCCACACCGGCGACCTGGGCGTCTGGCATCCCGACGGCTACATCGAGCTGAAGGACCGCTCGAAGGACATCATCATCTCGGGCGGCGAGAACATCTCGACCATCGAGGTGGAGGGCGTGCTGTACCAGCACCCCGATATCACCGAAGCCGCCGTGTGCGCCCGTCCCGACGAGAAGTGGGGCGAGACGCCCTGCGCCTTCATCAATCTCAAGGAGGGCTCGACCGTCACCGACAAGGACATCATGGCGTTCTGCCGCGCGCGTCTGGCCCATTTCAAGTGCCCGCGCACCGTGGTGTTCGGCCCCTTGCCCAAGACCTCGACCGGCAAGATCCAGAAGTTCGTGTTGCGTGAGATGGCCAAGAAGCTCAACGGCTAGAACACGTTTCCGGTAAGGCAGGCGCCCGGCGGAACTCCGCCGGGCGCCTGGTCCTTATGCAATGGTATTACCCCTTGCTTTGTATACGGGCCGCGTTAACGTTGCGCCGGGAATTATCAGGGGGTGGATGTGGCTGAAAAAGCCCGCGCGTCGCTGCCGTTCATGCAGCGAGGGTTGGCGGAGCGTCTGATCTGTCTGCATGACGAGATCAGGGGCGATTCCTCGTTGACGCCACTAAGCCGCATCGCCGTGGCGCTGTACGACGACAGCACCGATCTGCTGAAGACCTTCATCCATTCGTCCGAGGGCGACAGCCCGCTGGCGCATATCGACGCGCGCCTGTCCGACATGCCGACCCTGCAACAGCTGGCCTGGACCGGGGCGCGGCGCACCATCAACGACATGTCGGCCCTTGCCGCCGCCGGCCAGGAGCACGCCGCCAAGCTGGTGGCTAACGGCTACATGTCCAGCCATACCGTGCCCATCCAGCACAAGGGCTCGTTTTACGGCTTCCTGTTCTTCAATTCGTTCCAGCCCAACTTCTTCGTCGCCCCGGTATTGGCGCGGCTGCGCCCGTACACCGACCTGATCGCCATGGTGGTGATGCGCGAGTTGGACACCGTGCGCATGATGCAGGCGGCGGTACGGGTGATCCGTTCTGTCAGCTCGGCCCGCGACGAAGAAACCGGCTCGCATCTGGCACGCATGGCCCGCTATGCCCGCGTCGTTGCCGACAAGCTGGCGCCGAAACACGGCCTCTCGGACGAATTCGTCGAATACGTCTTCCAATTCGCTCCGCTGCACGATGTGGGCAAGGTGTCGGTGCCTGACGCCATCCTGCTTAAGCCCGGACGCCTGAACGAGGAAGAATTCGAGGTCATGCGCACCCACGTCGACAAAGGCGTCGAGATCGTTGACCTGATGATGCGTGACTTCGGTCTGAAGGCGCTGCCGCACTTCGACCTTTTGCGCAACATCGTCGCCTATCACCACGAGGCGCTGGACGGCTCGGGCTATCCCCACAAGCTGGAGGGCGACGCCATCCCCATCGAAGCGCGTATCGCCGCCGTGGCCGACGTGTTCGATGCGCTCACCTCCCAGCGCCCATACAAGAAGCCCTGGACCAACGAGGAGGCGTTGGCGCTGCTGCAATCCCAGGCCGGCACCAAGTTCGACCCCGATTGCGTCGCCGTCATGGCCGAGAACATGGACGCGATCGCCGATATTCAATCCCGGTTTCACGAGACGGTTTTCGACTAAAGGTCTTTACCCGACCGGCGCTTTGACGAATTGGGCTTAGTCGCACTATCATGTGCGCAAAAGGGGCCGATGGTTCCAAGGCAGGGAGTGCGCCATGAGGTCCGGGACGTTGGGGGCAGGAGTGTCGGCCTCACAGAATTTTCGGCCGGTTCATCAGGGACTCGAAGAGCGGCTGGCCTGCTTCCACGACGAGGTGAAGCGGGATTTCGACGGCATCAACCGCATCGCCATCGCCATCTACGATCCCACCACCGACATCCTCAAATCCTTTGTGGATTCCAGCGAGGGTGACAATCCGTTCGAGCATGCCGTCGCCCGCCTGGCAGAATTGAAGCCCCTGGCCACTCTGGCGCGTACCGGCGGGCGCCGGGTCATCAACGACCTTGCCACCCACGTGCCCGGCACGCCCGCCCACGCCCGGCGGCTGCTGGAAGCCGGCTATCTGTCCAGCTACACGGTGCCCATCTTCCACAAGGGTACCTTTCACGGCTTCATTTTCTTCAATTCGTTCCAGCCGGGCTATTTCACTCCGCCGGTGGTGCAGCGCCTGCGCCCGGTGGCCGAGGTGGTGTCGCTGCACACCATCATGGAACTGGATGCCGTGCGCATGATCCAGGCGGCGGTGGAGACCGTGCGCCAGATCAGCCGCGCCCGCGACGAGGAGACCGGCGCCCATCTCGAGCGCATGGCCCACTACACGCGCATGATCGCCCTGCGCCTGGCACCCCGGCGCGGCCTGTCGGACGAATGGGTGGAATTCCTGTTCCAGTTCGCGCCGCTGCACGACGTCGGCAAGATCGCGGTACCCGATCACATCTTGTTCAAGCCCGGCCGCCTGACCGATGAGGAATTCGCCATCATGAAGACGCACGTGGCCAAGGGCTGCGAGATCGTCGACACCATGGCCAAGACCTTCCGCATCGGCGGCGCCCCTTACGTGCGCGTGCTGCGCAACGTGGTGGCCCATCACCACGAGGCTATCGACGGCTCCGGTTATCCCCACGGACTGGCCGGCGAGAGCATTTCGCTGGAGGGGCGTATTACCGCCGTGGCCGACGTGTTCGATGCGCTCACCTCTGAGCGGCCCTACAAGCGGGCCTGGAGCATCGACGAGGCGCTCGACTACTTGGCCGAGCAGGCGGGTAAGAAGTTCGATAAGGATGCGGTGGACATCCTGCGCGACAACCGGGCCGCCATCGCCGACATTCGCAACCAGTTCGCCGAATCCGCCTCGGCCGAATCCGTTCCAAGTTGACCGGCCATTAACCGCTTCCGGGCGATAACCGGGATACGGCAGGAGGATGGTCATGCGCGGTGTTGCGGCGGGTTTGGCGGTCGTGATGATGTTGGGCGCGGGCGCCTGCGCCGAGGCCGGTTCCGCCGGCGAGCGGTGGGGCTCCATCGCGGTTCCGGTGGCGGGCGGAGCCCAGTCCATCGGTTCGCCCGCCGCAGGTTGCATCTCGGGTGCGGTGGCCATGCCGTTGGAAGGCGAGGGGTGGCAGGTGTTGCGGCCCCAACGCAACCGCTTCTGGGGGCATCCGCGCACCATCGCCTTCCTCAAGACCCTTGGCCGCGCCGCCCACGCCGAGGCCTTCGGCCCGCTGCTCATCGGCGACATGTCGCAACCCCGCGGCGGCCCCATGGCATTCGGCCATGGCAGCCATCAAAACGGGCTGGACGTGGACATCTGGTTCCGCCTGCCCAAGCGTGGTTTGGACGAGGACGAATTGGCGAGCCCGGAAGCGATCTCCATGGTCAGGGGCACCCACGTCGATCCCGCCACCTGGACCGACACCCATCTCCGCCTGCTGGAACTGGCCGCCAAGTCGCCGGATGTGGAGCGCATCTTCGTCAACCCGCCTATCAAGGCCGAGGCCTGCCGGCGGACCAAGGGCGACCGCGAATGGTTGTCCAAGTTGCGGCCGTGGTGGGGCCATGACGAGCACTTCCATGTGCGGCTGTCCTGTACCCCCGGTGACATCGGCTGCGTGCCGCAGGCTCCCGTGCCCGATGGCGACGGCTGCGGCGGCGAGCTGACCTCGTGGAATGCCAAGCCGGTGCTGTTGCCGGCCGGGGATAAGCCCAACCATCGCAATCCCGCGCTTCCGGCGGCCTGCCTGACGATCCTCAAGCAGCCCGGCGTGCGCGAGGCGGGCCTGCGCTAGAGCGCGATGACATAGGTCGGCGCAGGAATGCGCCGCCCTAATGTGCATCCGGCTCTAGCCGCAACCTCTCGGAACCCCTTGCCAAACCCGGCGCAAGGCGTTACATACCCGGCCACTAATCCGCACGCGGGTTCGCGGGCGGCGTGTTCGCACGCCGTTCGCTTCCGGTGTTGGCGCCCGGTCATCCGGGTTCCGACCATTGCCCGCGGAGGCTCAACCGGAGAAAAGAAGGAATTCTCTCCATGGCTCTGCCCACTTTTACCCTGCGCCAGCTCGTCGAAGCCGGTGTTCACTTCGGTCACAACACCCGCCGCTGGAACCCGAAGATGGCTCCGTTCCTCTTCGGCATCCGTAACGGCATCCACATCATCGACCTGCAGCAGTCGGTGCCCATGCTGCATGCCGGCATGACCGCCGTGCGCAACGTGACTGCCGGTGGTGGCCGTGTCCTGTTCGTCGGCACCAAGCGCGCCGCCTCCGACATCGTGGCCGATGCCGCCAAGAAGTGCGGTCAGTACTACGTCAACCATCGCTGGCTCGGCGGCATGCTGACCAACTGGAAGACCATCTCCAACTCGATCAAGCGCCTGCGCGAGCTGGACGATCAGCTGGCCTCCGGCGCCCTGTCGCAGCTGACCAAGAAGGAACAGCTGGTCCTGTCCCGCGAGAAGGAGAAGCTGGACCGCGCCCTGGGCGGCATCAAGGACATGGGCGGCCTGCCCGACATCCTGTTCATCATCGACACCAACAAGGAGTCGCTGGCCGTTCAGGAAGCCAACAAGCTGGGCATCCCGGTGGTCGCCATCCTGGACTCCAACTCGGACCCGGCCGGCATCCAGTTCCCCATCCCGGGCAATGACGACGCCATCCGCGCCATCCAGACCTATTGCGACCTGATGGTCGGCGCCGTGCTGGACGGCATTCAGGCCGAGATCGGCCGCTCGGGCGGCGACATCGGCGCCCAGGCCGAGGCCCCGGTCGAGGTGCTGGCTGCCGAGAGCGAAGGCGGGGCGGCTTCGGCCGAGTAATCCCGCTGACGGATCAATGGCGGCGACTTTCGTCGCCGCCATTTTCTTAGGTTCTTTACGCTTCCAAAGACTTTCACGAAGAGGAAGACTGCAATGGCCGAGATTACCGCTGCGCTTGTCAAGGAGCTGCGCGAGAAGACTGGCGCCGGCATGATGGACTGCAAGAAGGCGCTGGCCGAAGTGGCCGGCGACATCGAAGCCGCCGTCGACTGGCTGCGCAAGAAGGGCCTGGCCGCCGCCGCCAAGAAGGCCGGCCGCGTGGCCGCCGAGGGCCTGGTCGCGGTTGCCGCCGCCGGCAACAAGGGCGTGGCCGTCGAGGTGAACGCCGAGACCGACTTCGTCGCTCGTAACGACCAGTTCCAGGGCTTCGTGTCCACCTTCGCCAAGGTCGCCTTGGAGAAGGGCACCGATATCGAGACCCTGAAGGCCGCCGAGTTCCCCGGCGCCGGCAAGTCGGTGCAGGAGCAGCTGACCGCCCTGATCGCCACCATCGGCGAGAACATGAACATCCGCCGCGCCATCCGCCTGGAGGTGTCGTCGGGCGTGGTCGCCACCTACGTCCATTCGGCCATCGCCCCCGGCCTGGGCAAGATCGGCGTGCTGGTCGCCCTGGAGTCCACCGGCGACGCCGCCAAGCTGGAAGCGCTGGGCAAGCAGATCGCCATGCACGTGGCTGCCGCCAACCCGCAGTTCCTCGATTCCGCTTCGGTTGACACCAGCGCGCTCGAGCGTGAGAAGGCCGTGCTGACCGAGCAGGCCCTGGCTTCCGGCAAGCCGGCCAACGTCGTCGAGAAGATGGTCGAGGGCCGCATCCGCAAGTACTACGAGGAAGTCTGCCTGGTCGAGCAGGTGTTCGTGATCGACGGCGAGACCAAGATCTCGAAGGTGGTCGAGAACGCCGCCAAGGACGTCGGCGCCCCGGTCAAGCTGGCCGGCTTTGCTCGCTTCGCCCTGGGCGAGGGAATCGAGAAGGAAGAGAAGGACTTCGCTGCGGAAGTGGCTGCCCAGCTGGGCGGCTGACCGTAAGCGATATGTACCAGGCCGCCGTTCGGGTTGAACTCCCGGACGGCGGCTTTCGTCTCTCTGATGGGCGAAGGAAGGGGGCGACAGGTCGCAGGAATGGTGTATGATCGCCACCCGACCGCCGCATCCCGGCGAATCAGCTCCGGATCATCCAGGTTTTGAGGCACTCATGGCCAGCGACGCCAAATACCGCCGCGTTCTCCTGAAGATCTCGGGCGAGGGGCTGATGGGCTCCCGCGACTACGGGCTCGATCCCGACACCGTCGACCGCATCGCCTGTGAAGTGAAGTCCGTGCGCGACCTCGGCGTCGAGGTCTGCTGCGTGGTCGGTGGCGGCAACATCTTTCGCGGCATTTCGGGCGCAGCCAAGGGCATGGAGCGCGCGGCCGCCGACAACATGGGCATGCTGGCCACCGTCATGAACGCCCTGGCGTTGCAGAACGCCATGGAGCGCATGGGCGTCGAGACCCGCGTGCAGTCGGCCATTCCCATGCCGTCCGTGTGCGAATCCTTCATCCGCCGCCGCGCCATCCGCCATCAGGAAAAGGGCAGGGTGGTGATCTTCGCCGCCGGCACCGGCAATCCGTTCTTCACCACCGATACTGCCGCCGCGTTGCGCGCCGTGGAAATGGGCTGCGATGCGCTGCTGAAGGCCAGCCAGGTGGACGGCGTCTATTCCGCCGACCCCAAGAAGGTGCCCGATGCCGTGCGCTACGACACCCTGTCGTTCCACGAGGTGCTGGCCCGCGATCTGGCGGTCATGGATGCCTCGGCCATCTCGCTGTGCCGCGAGAACAACGTGCCGATCGTGGTTTTCGACATGCATCAGGACAGCGCCTTCGCCGAGGTCGTCTGCGGCCGTGGGCGCTTTACGATTATCAAGGAAGGGGGTTGACCCGTGGCCGTCACCAGTTGGAGCGATCTGAAGAAGGACATTGCCCACCGCATGGACAATACGGTGGAGGTCCTGAAGAAGGAATTCACCGGCCTGCGTACCGGCCGTGCCCATGCCAGCCTGCTTGAGCCGGTCGTGGTCGAAGCCTATGGCCAGACCATGCCGCTGACCCAGTGCGCCACCGTGGGCGTGCCCGAACCGCGCATGCTGACCGTCCAGGTGTGGGACAAGGGTCAGGTCAAGGCGGTCGAGAAGGCTATCCGCGATTCCGGCTTGGGCCTCAACCCCATGGCGGAAGGCCAGATGATCCGCGTGCCGATTCCGCCGCTCAATGAGGAGCGCCGCAAGGAGCTGCAGAAGGTGGCCGGCAAGTATGCCGAGCAGGCCCGTGTCGCCGTGCGCAATGTGCGCCGCGACGGCATGGACACCTTGAAGAAGCTCGAGAAGGACGGCCATATCTCGGAAGACGAGATCAAGAAGCACGAGAAGGAAGTGCAGGCGCTGACCGACGAGACGATCAAGAAGGTCGACGAGACGCTGGCCAACAAGGAAAAGGAAATCCTCCAGGTCTGATGGAGATGGAATCCGCCGCAACCTCCCACGCCGACGAGCTGCAGCCGCCCGTTCATGTCGCCATCATCATGGACGGCAACGGGCGCTGGGCCAAGGCGCGCGGACTGCCCCGCACCGCCGGCCACAAGCGCGGCGCCGAGGCTGTCCGGCGTACCGTCGAGGCTGCGCGCGAGATGGGCATCTCGTACCTCACCCTGTACGCCTTCTCGTCCGAGAACTGGAAGCGCCCGCAGGGTGAGGTCACCGACCTGATGGGCCTGTTGCGCCTGTACCTGCGCAACGAGGTGAAGACCCTGCACAAGAACGGCATCCGGCTGAAGGTCATCGGCGACCGCTCGCGCCTGGGTGCCGACATTGTCGCCCTGATCGAAGAATCCGAGGCCAAGACCGCCACCAACACGGCGCTGACGCTGACGCTGGCGTTGTCCTATGGCGGCCGGCAGGAGATCGTCGAGGCGGCCCAGCGTTTGGCCGCCCAGGTGGCCGCGGGCAAGCTGGCCGCTCAGGACATCGATGAGACCTTGCTCACCGGCAGCCTGTTCACGGCGGGCATGCCCGATCCCGACCTGATCATCCGTACCTCTGGCGAGAAGCGCATCTCCAACTTCCTGCTGTGGCAGTGCGCTTATGCCGAGCTGGTGTTCCTAGACGTTCTGTGGCCGGAATTCGGCCGCGAGGACCTGGAGAACGCCATCCGTGACTTCCACGGCCGCGAGCGCCGTTACGGCGCCTCCGGCGGCTGATCCCCGTGCTGCTTCCCCGTATCCTTTCCGCCCTGGTGATGGCTCCACCCGCCCTATTGGCTACTTGGTGGGGGGGCTATGCGTTCGGCGCGTTGGTGGCGCTGGCCGCGAGCATCATGTGTTGGGAATGGGATACCATCGTCAACAAGCGGTTCAGCTGGTCGGGAAAGGTGGGCGCGATGGGCTGCGCCGTTGCCGCTGGCCTGTCGCTGAGCGCTCCTGCCGCCGCCTTGGCCCTCGTGGCCGGTTCCGCCATCGCCGCCGCGGCTCTGGCGCCGAGCCATTACGAGCGCGCCCGCCTGTGGGCCGGCCTGGGCCCGCTTTATGCCGGTGTGCCGGCGGTGGCGTTGATCTGGCTGCGCGGCGACGATCCCGTGGGCCGGGATACCTTGTTCTGGCTGCTGCTGCTGGTATGGGCCACCGATATCGGCGCCTATGCCGCCGGCCGCTTGATTGGCGGCCCGCTGCTGTTGCCCGTCGTCAGCCCGAAGAAGACCTGGGCTGGCCTGGTGGGGGGCGTGGTCTCGGCCGGACTGGTGGGCCTGGGCGTGGGCTTGGCGCTGTCGCTGCCCCATCCGGCTTGGCTGGCCGTGGCCAGTGGCGTCCTGGCGGTCGTGGCGCAGGCCGGCGACCTGATGGAAAGCTGGGTCAAGCGGCGTTGGGGGGTGAAGGACTCCAGCAATATCATTCCCGGCCACGGCGGGCTTCTCGACCGAGTGGACGGATTGCTGGCGGCGGCCCTGGCGGTCGCCCTGGCGACCTTGGCGTCTGGTACGGCAATCCTTCAGTGGCAGTGAGGACGGCATGACGAACGGCGCGCTGGTGCACGACGGTGTTCGCGGCGTCACCATCCTTGGCTCGACCGGCTCCATCGGCCGCAACACGGTGGAATTGGTGGAGGCCCGTCCCGACCTGTACCGGGTCGAGGCGTTGACAGCCCACAGCCGGGTGGACTTGCTGGCCGAACAGGCGCGCCGGCTCAAGCCGGCCCTGGCCGTAGTGGCGGACCCGGCGGCCTATGGCGCGCTGAAGGAAGCCCTGGCAGGCACCGGGATCGGCGTGGCCGCCGGTTCCGAGGCGGTGGTCGAGGCCGCACAGCGGCCAGCCGACTGGGTGATGGCGTCCATCGTCGGCGCCGCCGGCTTGGCGCCCACGCTGGCTGCCATCCGCCGCGGTGCCGTGGTGGGGCTTGCCAACAAGGAATGTCTCGTCTGCGCCGGTTCGCTGATGATGGCCGAGGTCGCCGCCCACGGCGCCACCTTATTGCCGGTGGATTCCGAGCATTCTGCCATCTTCCAGGTGCTGGAGGCCCACCAGCCCGAGACGGTGGAGAAGATCGTGCTGACCGCCTCGGGCGGGCCGTTCCGCCAGCGCTCGCTGGCTGAGATGGCGGCCATGACGCCCGAGCAGGCGGTGGCCCATCCCAACTGGTCCATGGGTGCCAAGATCTCGGTCGATTCGGCAACCATGATGAACAAGGGCCTGGAACTGATCGAGGCTCACCACCTGTTCGCCATGCCGGAAGAGCGGATCG